>JBCNVC010000053.1:0-11153 GCA_039630395.1 Candidatus Kryptonium sp.
ACTCAGTGAACTAGATGAAGGGGTATTCCCGGTCGCTTCAGCGATGTCTGTGATTTTCTTGTCCGTTGATAATCTCAAGGTTTTCAACTGTTGTGCTATTAATTCGTTGTCAAGTTTAGGAAGCTCTAGAAGTTTCATACTTTGCGCTCGTGATTTTATAGTGCGTTAAACCCCAGTATATTTCTCTCACTGAAACTTTTATTATTGCTTCAACAGGAATCGCAATCAACATTCCAAACAATCCAAATAATTCTCCAAAAATCAAAAGCACGAATACAACTTCAACAGGATGCATTCCAACAGAATGTGAGTAAACAAGAGGTTGAATAATTAGATCATCAATTAAGTGAACGATTACGAACATTATGATCAATGGAAGTATCATTCTTCCGTCTCCAAATTGAACTACTGAAATTAATAATGCTGGTATAGCTCCAACAAAAGCACCAAGATACGGAACGAAGCTAGCTATCCCAACAACCAAGCCGATAACAAAGGCGAAATTGACGCCGAGAATTGCAGCTCCAATAGCAGCCATAATCCCAAGCGCTGTCGCTTCAAGTACAAGTCCACGAATATAGCCAGTCACTTGAGCTTCAATTTTGTCAAAAACATTTAAACCCATTTCAAAGTATTTGTTCGGGATGGCTCGTATTATTTTCTTTTTAAATCTTTCACCGTCCTTTAAAATAAAAAACGCGACGAATGGGGCAAGCAGAAGTTCAAACACTGTCGTTATAGCAGATGTCAGCGCTGATGCGGCTTTGAGTGAGTATTCAGCGATAAGCGTTTGAATTTTGTGTTCGAGGTCAAGCCCCTTTAATAAAGGTAGCTTTTCTTTTAAATTTTTAATCGCAGTTGCAATTATGGCATCAAGTGGAACTTTTTGTAATTGTTCGGCGAGCGTTTTGAATTCATCTACCAAAGCTGGAATTATAAAAAGAATTGCAAGAACAATGCCAAGCAATAAGCTTGCGAAGACAGCTAACACAGCGGTGACTTTTTTCAAACCTAAGCTTTCAAAATATATTACAAGTGGATTTAGTGCGACGGACAAGAAAATTGATAAGATCACAATAAGTGAAATATGAATCGCGATGGAGGCAATCCATACGATCAAAAGTGTAAGCGCCGGGATCCCGATGAAAACGAAAATTCCTCGTCTGAAAGATATTTTTTCGTTCATGTCCTTAACTTGATTAATTTTGAAATTCAAAATCTTCAAAAAGCTCTCTCATTGTTCTATTTATTACATCCCAACTGAAGCCACGCCTTGCGAGAAACTCGTAAATTTTTCGTCTTTGTTCGTTCTTATCTCGTTTTTTCTTTTTTGATAACTTTAGCTGTTTGATCTTTTTGTTAGCAAGTTCCAACGCGATATCAAATTCATCAATGATATTTTCTCTTTCAGATAAAACTTGCTCTATTATATCAGCAGAAATTCCCTTTGCAAGAAGCATTTGCTTAAGCGCAACTTTGCCAAAAGTTTTTGACTTAGAGCGATCAAAAACAAAATTCCGTGCATATTCAAGGTCATTTATGAAGCCATAATTTTTTATCTCTTGAATAACTCTTGAAATTATGTTTTTATCAAACCCCTTTTGCTTGAGTCGTTCCTCAACCTCCTTCTGAGTTCTCGGTTTATAGCTTATAAATTTATATGCAATTTCCTTAGCAAGTATCAGTTCTGAGGATGATTTAATTTCGGATATTTGTTCCTCTGTTAATTGTTTTCCAGTTTTGATTTTAAATTTGACAATGAAATCAATATAGGATAAAACCTCACGCCCATCGTTAAGGTAAATAAAATACCATTCTTTTGTTCGCTTTTTTCGTTTTAGACCTATAACGATGGGCATATTTGAATTTTGTGTTTATCTCTTTCTTGTTGTTTTGGTTTCTACTTGAACTTCTTCTGTTGTTTCTTCAGATTCGTTTGCTTTTTGTTCAATTGGTTCGGGCAAAAGTCCGAGTTTTTCTCGCACAAGATATTCAACTTCTTTCAGTATATTCTCATTTTCCATAAAGAACTTTTTAACAGCGTCTCTTCCTTGTCCGATTCGTTCATCTTTATATGAATACCAAGAGCCGCTTTTTTGAATTATACCAAGATTTACAGCAGTATCAAGCAGATCGTTAATTTTTGAGATCCCTTCGTTGTAAATTATGTCAAACTCTGCTTCTTTAAATGGTGGTGCGACCTTATTTTTCACAACTTTAACTCTAACTCTGTTCCCGATTATTTCCTGTCCTTCTTTTATTACATCAATTTTTCTTATATCAAGGCGAACAGCCGCGTAAAATTTAAGAGCATATCCGCCAGTTGTTGTCTCAGGATTTCCGAACATTACACCAATTTTACTTCTGAGCTGATTCGTGAAGATTACACTCGTGTTTGATTTACTGATAGCTGATGCAAGCTTCCTTAATGCTTGAGACATAAGTCGCGCTTGTGCTCCCATCGTTGCGTCTCCCATTTCACCTTCAACTTCGGCTCTTGGGACGAGCGCAGCCACTGAATCAATGACAACGACATCAATAGCCCCACTTCTAACGAGGGCTTCAACTATTTCAAGTGCTTGCTCACCGAATTCAGGTTGGGAGAGAAGCAAATTACTCACATCAACCCCTAATCGTTTTGCATAGTTTAAATCAAGTGCATGTTCAGCGTCAATGAATGCAGCAAGTCCACCTCTTTTTTGTGCTTCAGCAATTATATGAAGGCAGAGCGTTGTTTTCCCAGATGCTTCGGGACCAAAGATCTCTGTTATCCTTCCCCTTGGAACTCCACCGATTCCAATTGCTGCATCAAGAGAGATTGAACCTGTTGGGATTGCTTCAACTCTTGCAATTGGACCTTCGCCCAATCGCATTATAGCACCCTTTCCATACTCTTTCTCAATTTGCTGAATTGTCGTTTGAAGTATTTTTAATTTTTCATTTCGGTCAATTGCCATTTTAGATCACTCCCTTATAATTTGATTTTTTTCAAAACAGTATAAACAGAACCAGTTGGTTTTAGATCACTTCTCATTATTAGAACTTCTGCAACCTCACCTGTCCTTGCTTCAAAATTAATAGTTTCTATTTTCTTAATCAAGTTATTGATGTTTTTAGGTTTTTTAACTCTGCCGAGCGTTATATGTGGGTGGTATTCTTTATCTTCTTTTTCAAAGCCGAGTTCGCTCATTTTTTCTTCAACTATTTTTTGAAGTTCAAAAAGTTTTCCAGTTGGATCTTCACAACCGATCCATATAACTCGCGGATTTTTAATGTCAGGGAAGGCACCAATTCCTTTGTAAATAATAGAAAACTTTCCGAAGCCATTTAATTTTTCATTTAAGGTTTTATAAATTGAATCGATCGCTTCTTCATTTACATCGCCGAGAAATTTCAAAGTTATGTGAAATTTTTCTTTTTCTTCCCATTTTACGCCTTCACCTACAGATTTCACAAGTTCTTTTTCGATCTCAAAGATCTCGTCTTTGATTTTTTCTGGAACATCAACAGCGATGAATGTTCTTATTTTCATATTTCAATTCCAAGCAATTTTCTTCTCAAGATCTCAAGAGCCATTTGTGCTGCTCTTTGTTTATTTTCAAGGCGATCGTCACCGAATCTAAATTCTTTTGCAAAAGTTTCATTTTTGTCTGAGTATCCTATCCACACAAGCCCAACTGGTTTCGTAGGTGTTGCTCCGGTTGGACCAGCGATTCCTGTGGTTGATATTCCTATATCAGCGCCGGAAATTTTTCTTACGCCTTCTGCCATTGATTCTGCAACTTCACGACTTACAGCGCCGAAGTTTTTTATGAGTTCCTCTGGGACGCCAAGAATTTGAACTTTCGCTTCATTGCTGTATGCGACAACGCCACGTTCAAAGTATTTTGAACTGCCAGGGACATTTGTAATTCTATCCGCAATTAAACCACCAGTGCAAGATTCAGCCACTGCAAGTTTCAAGCCTCTTTCGGTTAATAACCTTCCGATAACTTCTTCAAGTTCTTCGTTATCAACACCATAGATATATTTTTCAACCTTTTCACGAATTTTTTTCTCCGCTTCGTCAAGCATATTGTTTGCTTCATCTTGACTTTTCGATTTAACCGTTATTCTAATTTTGACGCCAAGAGATGATGGTAAAAACGCAATTTTACAAAAAGTTTTTATCTCATCAAGCGTGTCCTTTAATTTTTCATAAAGGTATGATTCTGGGATTCCCGTTGTTTTTAGAACTTTTTGTTTTATTACATTTCCGCTGGCTTTCTGTGCAAGATAGTTTATCACAAAGTTTTCCATCATCCCGGTCATTTCTTTTGGAACACCTGGCATTACTATGACAATTTTCCCTTGCTCTTCAAACAAGAACCCAGGCGCTGTTCCCCAATAATTTGCAATTATTTTTGCTTTCTCTGGGACAAATGCTTGAGACCTGTTTGCTTCATTTATTTCGGTTCTTCCCCGTTTTGCCAAAAATTCTTTGACTTGATTAAAAACTTCTTCATTAAAAACGAGTCCAGTATTAAAAAATTTACAAATTGCATTCTTAGTTACATCATCGTGCGTCGGTCCTAATCCACCTGTAAGGATGATAACTTCAAAGTTTTCGAACGCATATTTTAATTCTTCAATTATTTCTTTTTCATCATCCCCAACAGAGACAATTCTTGCAGTGCTTATTCCGATTTCAGAAAGTTTTCGCCCGATGTAGCTTGCATTTGTATTTATCACTTGCCCAATTAAAAGTTCATCTCCGATTGTTATGATTTCAGCTTTCATTTTTAATTTGTACCTTTATTTCAGAAATAGATACGATATAATTTGCATTAAAATGTTTGTGTAAATTCCAGCGATCACATCATCCATCATTATTCCGATGCCTCCATTCATACGATCAAATTTTCTTGCCGGTGGTGGTTTGATTATATCCATTGCTCTGAAAATTAAGAAAGCGATCAAAACATTTGAAAATTTTTTCTCAACGAAAAGAAGTGATACCCACATTCCGACCATTTCATCAATGACGACGACTGAAGGATCATGTCCATTTTTGCGTTCAAATTCAGCGGATGTAAAGATTCCAATTATTAGAAACAAGACAGATAAAATTAAAAGATGGATACTTGAATTTATCAGAAACCAATAGATTAAAATCGCAATTACACTTCCTGCTGTCCCAGGTGCTATAGGGGAATAGCCTGAGAAAAATCCGGTTGCAATAAATTTTGAAAAAGGTGAAATTTTATGCTGATTCTGAAGCTCTTTTGCCCGCCGGAACATAAAGGGTTTTAATTATTTTCCAATTATCGTAAAGGTAAGATAGGCCAGTCCATAAAGTTAACAAAGTCACAAAAAGCATGCTCCAATATATCAAATTTGGATGCAGTAGCGACAGTTCAAGATTTAATTCTTCAAAACTTAAATTGATTACATATCCAAACATCAAATAGTAAATGAAAACCATTTGAATAAATGTTTTTGCCTTTGCACCTTTTGTGGTTATAACAGGTTTATCTTTGAATTCAGCGTATGACCTTAACAAGGTAATGAGTATATCACGAACAACTATTATGATGACCATCCATGCTTCAACAAGTTGAAGTGAGGCAAATGAGATGAAGGCAGATGAGGTTAAAATTTTATCTGCAAGTGGATCAAGGAATCTTCCCCAGCGTGTTATATAACCAAATTTCCTTGCTATCCAACCATCATACCAATCGGTCAATGCTGCCACGATGTAAACGAGGAGAGATAGTTGTTTTAATAAAAGATCTTTGGATAGAAATAAAATAACAAAGATCGGGGTTAAAACAATTCTCAAAATTGTTAGTTGATTTGGTAATGTCATCTTTTGACATGGTTTTATGTTCCAACCTGCCATTAAGTTAATAACTGTTTCAGAGAAATTCAAAATTTAATCAGATACAGTTCCATACTTTGCTATCTGCATGAAGGAGTTTCCGAATTGGGTTAATTTTTTATCAACCTCCAGATATTTTGATTGTGCGTTGTTTATATGTTTTCCAAGTGTTTCGAATTCACTTGTTATCATATTAAATTCATTGAGAAGCCGACTCAACGAGTTGACTATCTGCAGAACATTTCTTTCAAATTGAATTGTTTTGAAAGCCATGTTGAAGACACTTAATTGAGCATAAAAGATGCTTGGAGATACAGGTATGACTTTTTTATTAAGCATGTGTTCTAAGGTTTTGTTTTCTTTGTCTGTGATGATCTCATAATATATGCTTTCGGATGGGACATACATATAATTGCAAAATCAAATGTGTTTTCATCTGGGCGAATGTAGTTTGAAGCGATTTCGTCCGCTCTTTTTTTGATATCTTTGAAAAACTCTTTTTTCATTTTTTCTTTTTCGCTTTCATCTTTTGTCTCGGTCATTTTTCTATAATTGTCAAGCGGAAACTTTGAATCAATGGGAAGTATTTTGTTGTTGATTTTGATTATGGCATCAACTCTTTTTCTGTCTTTGAACTCAAATTGGATCTCATAATATTCTTTCGGCAAAGTATCTTGTATCATTTTTTCAAGCATTATCTCACCAATTCCACCGCGATACTTTGGGGAAGTGAATAGGTCCTCGAGTCTTGCTATATTTTGTCCAACGATTTTGATTTGATTTGCGCCCTCTTTTATTTCACCAATCTGTTTCATAAGATCGGACATAATTCTTGCGGCGTTGTCGAGCCGTTGATTTACTTGTCCAGTTGATTCTGTTATTGTTTGAAGATTGCTTGTGACCACTCCAACCATTTGCGTTATCGCTTGGTTTACATGGTTTGATAACGAAGAAATGCTGTTGTCAAGTCTTTGATTTAGTTGAAATGCCGTATTTTGAATTTGAGAATTTATATTTTGAATTGTCCCCTGAATCTGTTGTCCAAATTCAAGTCGTAAATTCGTGATTTCTTGTTTCCATATCTCTGATGATTTTTGATTTTGACGAAGTAGAAAAATTAGTATCCCCACAAGAATTAGGATGATCAATAAAAAAAACATCTCGCTCATTTTTAACTTCCCTTGCTTTGTTATGGTTGAACTATTATTGGGAGCCCTGATTTATCTCCGAGAATTATAAACTTTGTATTTGGAGATTTGGCAAGTTCATTTACGGTTTCAAGTGCCTTCCATTTCAGCAATCTTTCATCTATCCCCTGGCGGACGATCTTTTGAAAGTCAGCAATTCCTTGCGCTTCAATTCTTTTGCGTTTTGCCTCTTGTTCTTCTCTTAAAATTACAAATTTCATTCTTTCCGCTTCTTGTTCTGCTGCGAGTTTATTGTTTATCGCCTGTTGAACTTGTTCTGGCAAAACAATTTTCCTTAAAAGCACCGCTTCAACAATTATTCCCCTTGCTCTAAGTGCTTTGTCAAGTTCGTTGAAGATTTGTCCAGCTATTAACTCACGACCAGATGTGTAAAGGTCCTTGGCTTCGTGGTTAACTGTTACATTCCTTATCGCTGACCTTAACATTGGGACTATGATAATTGCGTCATAGTTTTCACCTATGTTCCTGTAGATGTCACTTGCCATCGTTGGTTCAATACGATACAGTAGCGATACTTCAAGACCTACACTTAAACCTTCTTTACTCGGCACATCCGCATGTTCAAAAATCTCCTGTGTTCTAATTGACATAACATGAAGCGATTTTAACGGATTTATCAAGTGCAGTCCCTCTGGCACTTCGTTTGGATCGACCTTTCCAAATAGAGTTAATACGCCAACATGACCTGCTGGAATTGTTACGATTGAGGCAAAAAGTAATCCAATTATTAGAACAGCGATTGATATTGGGATTGTTTGCTTAGTTTTTCCTGTGATAGAACCATAGATTGAGATCCCTGCTGCGATTATTAACGCAATGATTATAGGTGTCATGTCAAGTCACCCCTTGATTTTTTTTGACTTTTGAAAAGAATTTATAAATTTTAAATCTGATAAAAAAGTTCGGGCTCTTGAAACATGAAGTAATTTTTGGATGTTTTTATATTGAAAAATAAACTCGGAGGCTGTTATTATGAACGAAAATAAAAATGAAAATCTCATAATTACAAAGCCAGATTTGAAAAAACTATCTGAGATAGTAAAAGAGTTATTAGTTGAGCTTGGGGAAGATCCAGATAGAGAGGGACTTCAGAAAACCCCAATGCGTGTTGCAAAAGCTTTTGAATATCTTACGAAAGGTTATCGTGAAGATATAGAGAAAATTTTAAACAAAGCGATCTTTAACGAGAAATATAACGAGATGGTTATAGTTAAAAACATTGATTTTTTTAGTTTGTGTGAGCATCATCTTCTCCCTTTCTATGGCAAGGTTCACATAGCTTATATTCCGAATGGTAAAATAGTCGGGTTGAGCAAAATTCCAAGAATAGTTGAGGTGTTCAGCCGTCGGCTTCAAGTTCAAGAGAGATTAACTGAACAGATCGCAGATACATTGGATAAATACTTAAATCCCAAAGGTGTGGCGGTTGTAGTTGAAGCAAAGCACTTGTGCATGATAATGCGTGGGGTTGAGAAACAAAATTCAGTGGCAACCACGAGCGCGATGCGCGGTGTATTTGCAGAAGATGTCAAAGCAAGAAACGAGTTTATGCATCTTATAAGCGAAGATTTAATGTAAAAACAAAATAAAGGTTTCAAAAGATGCTTCTAAATGGTAAAGTTGCGATTGTAACTGGGGCAAGCAGAGGTATTGGCAGATCAATTGCTTTATTATTTTCAAGAGAAGGGGCGAAAATTTCAGCAATCGCAAGGACGGAAGAAGATTTAAAAAAATTAAAATCAGAAATTGAGTCATCAGGTGGCAAATGCTTGATTTTTAAGGGTGATGTTTCAAACGAAGATGATGTTAAAAGAGCAATTGAAAAGACAATCAATGAATTTGGGAAAGTTGATATACTTGTGAATAATGCTGGATTCGGAATTTATAAGCCAGTTGTTGATCTTTCGGTAGAAGAATTTGATAGCATGGTTGGTGTAAATTTCCGTGGCGTTTTCCTCTTCACGAAATATGTCTTGCCATATATGATGAAGCAAAATTCAGGAGTTATAATCAACATTTCTTCAATTGCTGGGACTCTTGGGGTTAAAAACATGGCTGTTTATTCCGCAACAAAGTGGGCGGTAAATGGATTCACAGAGTCATTGATTCATGAGGTAAGGGAATATAACATTCGGGTTGCCTCGCTCTGTCCTGGTTCAGTTGATACGAACTTTTCAAATGTTGCTGGCTCAAATCCACCAGCAAGAGATAAGGTTCTTAAACCTGAAGATGTCGCTCAAACCGCTCTTCTTATCGCAGCTTTACCAGAACGAGCTATGTTAAGTCATTTAATTTTGAGACCGACGAATCCAAAATAGAAAACAAAGTTAAGTTGCAGAAATGAGAGAAGATATTTTTGACATAATAATCGTTGGGGCAGGTCCAGTTGGACTTTATGCAACTTATTATGCTGGACTAAGAGATATGAGGGTGAAATTGATAGATGCACTTCCTCAGCTTGGTGGACAACTAACCGCATTGTATCCGGAGAAGTATATCTATGATGTTGCCGGATTTCCGCAGATATTGGCAAAAGACCTTGCGGAAAATCTCATAGCTCAAGCAACTAAGTATAATCCAGAGATTCATTTAAGCGAGAAGATTGTGAATCTTGAACAAATAGGCGATAAAGAGAAATTTTTCAAGCTCACGGCGGAAAACGGAAATGTTCACTTTTCAAAGGCGGTTCTTCTTGCGCTTGGGATTGGAGCTTTTGTTCCAAGAAAGCTTGATGTGCCGGATATTCAAAAACTTGAGGGGCGAGGTATACATTACTTGGTTAAAGACAAACTAATTTTCAAAGATAAGAAAGTTTTAATTGTTGGTGGAGGTGATTCTGCTGTTGATTGGGCGTTGGATCTTGAGGGATTTGCGAAGAAAGTAACTTTAATACATAGACGGGATGTCTTCAAAGCGCACGAGGATAGTTTGAAAAAACTGGCTAATTCATCGGTTGATGTTAAAACTTTTTATGAACTGAAACGTGTCCATGGTGATGAGCATGTAGAAGGGGCAACGATTTTCGATAATAGAACTGGGGATGAAACTTATCTTGAAGTTGAGCATATACTCATATTTCTTGGCTTTCTTGCTAACCTTGAATTTATAAAAAATTGGGGGCTTGACATTGAAAAAAACGCAATTCGTGTCAATTGCAAAATGGAGACAAATATTCCTGGGGTTTATGCCGCCGGTGATATTGTAAGTTATCCGGGAAAATTAAAACTCATTTCAACAGGGTTTGGAGAGGCCACAGTTGCCGTAAACAGCGCAAAAAATTATATTGAGCCATCTTCAAAGTTTTTCCCAGGACATAGTAGCGACCTTGTTCCAAAAAAACTTAAATCTGGATGAAGAAAAAAGTTCTTATCAGTCACAAAATTCGCTCATCTCTTGTTGAGAAAATAATATCGCAAATCGGTGATAAAGCAGATGTTATTTTTGATCCGGAGAAAAAAGAAATAGAAAGTGTAATTGAAAATGTTGAAATAATTTTTGGTGATTTCAAAAGAGAACATTTTCTTAAAGCCAAAAGTTTACGCTGGATTCATCTTGGATATGCTGGTGTTGATATGATTCTATATCCTGAAGTTGTAAATTCGGATGTTATTCTAACATGCTCAAAGGGGATTCATCAATTCCACATGACTGAGTTTTTGTTTGGCATGATTTTAACCCTAACCAGAAAGTTTTATAAAATTTGGGAAAATCAAAAAGTTAAAAGGTGGGATAAGCAAATTGCTCGTGAGTTTGAATCTTTATATGGAAAAACGATGGGAATTGTTGGGCTCGGTAACATTGGACGCCAAATTGCGAAAGTTGCAAAGGCATTTGGGATGTATGTCATTGGACTGAAAAGAACAAAGTCAGAAGTTGAAAATGTTGATGAAGTTATAACAAAAAATGAGATAGATCGCTTGTTGGAAAATTCTGATTTTATTGTTGTAGCTTTGCCACTTACGGAGGAGACATATCACTTAATAGGTGAAAGAGAGTTTGAGATGATGAGGAAGAAGCCATATTTTTTCAACATTGGTCGTGGGGCGGTTGTTGATGAGAGGTCTGTGATTAGTGGTTGGAGACGT
>JBCNVC010000054.1:0-10722 GCA_039630395.1 Candidatus Kryptonium sp.
CAGAAATGGCGGAAAATTCATCGCAAAGATTGATCTTGACAGAAGAAAATCAATAATGAAAAATCATTCCGCTACCCATCTTCTGCATTCAGCGCTGAGGAAAGTCCTTGGCACACATGTTCAACAAGCAGGATCACTCGTTGCACCAGATAGATTAAGATTTGATTTCACGCATCCGAGAAAGCTTGGAAAAGAGGAAATTGAAATGATTGAACATCTTGTAAACACTGTCATTTTTGAAGATATTGAGCTCGTTAAGGAATATAAACCTATAAAACAAGCGCTTGAAGAAGGTGCTTTGGCATTTTTCGGGGATAAATATGGAGATATCGTCAGAACCGTTAAAATCGGCGACTTTAGCTACGAACTCTGTGGTGGAACACATCTTGATAGAACAATTGAAACTGGATATTTCAAGATCATCTACGAAAGCAGTATAGCAAGCGGTGTCAGAAGAGTTGAAGCAATAACTGGGAAAGCACTTGAAAAATATTTGAAGGAAAAAGAAGAAGAAATTGAAAAACTCACTGAGAGGATCGACTCGATCCTTGAGGAAAAACAAAATCTTGAAAAAGAACTTTCAAGATTAAAATTAAAGCTTGCGGGAGATGAAATAGAAAAAGCAGTTAACTCACCAGATGTTGTAAGAATAGATGGTTTTAAAGTTATCGCTTTAAATGTTTCCAAATGGGAATTGGCTCCAAAAGATATTGAGGAGATGAAGCAATACGCTGACATTTTAAGAAGCAAAATCGGTAGTGGCGTTGGTTTGCTTGCGAATGTTTCAGAAGATAAAGTTAATTTTGTATGCGTTGTGACAGACGATCTCGTTAAAGAAAAGAAATTAGATGCTGGAAAAATAGTTCGCGAAGTCGCGAAAATCACTGGTGGCGGAGGCGGTGGAAGACCAAACTTGGCAACCGCCGGTGGTAGAGATATATCAAAAATTGATGATGCAATAAAAGAATTCACAAAAATAGTAAGAGAATTAGCGCAGGTAAAATAAATTAAAAGTAAAATTGAATACAAAAGGTTCAAATTTTGGGGGATATTCACAAAATCACACCCCTTCGGTAAAAATTTACGAACATATTTTAAACGAAATCAACCGAAGGGGCTCTCTTTATTTTATTTTAATTGATCCTGACAAATCGAATTCAAACCTTCCAAAATTCGTGAGGATAGCGACGGATTGCGGAGTTGACGGTTTTTTAGTAGGAAGCAGTTTGCTACTTTCGCAAAATTTTGAGAAGTGCGTCAAAACCGTCAAAAGAAACACCGATAAACCGGTAATAATTTTTCCGGGAAGTATTTACCAAATTTCAAAACATGCAGACGCGATTCTTTTCTTATCCGTTTTAACAAGCACAAATACGGAATATATAATAGGTCAACAAATTCTCGCATCGCCAATTATTTTCAAACATGGAATCGAAGCAATTGCAACCGCATATCTTTTGATAGAATCCGGAAAAATGACATCTGCGATTTTTATAAGTCAAAGTAAACCCATCCCCCGAGATAAACCCGACATTGCAGTTGCTTACTCCTTAACTGCTCAATATCTCGGGATGAAACTTATTTACCTCGAAGCCGGAAGTGGTGCAGATAATTCCGTTCCAATAGATATAATTCAACAGATCAAATCTTTCGTAAAAATTCCTATCATCGTAGGTGGAGGAATAAGAAATCCAGAAACAGCATTTGAAAAAGCAAGAGCAGGTGCAGATATAATTGTCACTGGGAACATACTTGAAAACACATCAGAACAAAACTATAAAAATTTAATTTGTGAGTTCGTCAACGCGATTCACAAAAACAAAGAAGAAAAAAGAAATGGATAAAGTAAAATTCATAGAACAATCACTTCTTGAAAGCGCCGAGATAAAGAAAAACATATTTAAACAGTGCACCGCACAAATTTTACAAGCTGTTGAAGTTATCTCAAACGCATTCAGAAATGGCAGAAAATTATTACTTTGCGGAAATGGTGGAAGCGCTGCTGATTCTCAACACATAGCAACAGAATTTGTAATCAGATTAAACCCCAAAATAAAACGCCCTGGGCTTCCTGCAATAGCAATTACAACCGACACATCAAATCTTACCGCAGGTGGGAATGACATCGGATTTGAAAATACATTTGCAAGAACCGTTGAAGCTTTGGGAAATGAAGGTGATGTATTGATCGGAATCAGCACAAGTGGAAATTCGGAAAATGTCATCCGCGCAATGAAAACAGCGAAAGAAAAAGGGATGAAAGTAATTGGTTTTCTCGGACGAGATGGCGGAAGAATGAAGGAACTTTGCGACATCGCAATTATCGTTCCTTCAAATAACACTCAACGAATTCAAGAAGGGCACATTACAATTGGACATATCATTAGTGAACTGGTTGAAATCGAACTTTACGGAAAAGCCGAAGATTAATTTTTCAATTCAATCTGCAAGCCGAAGATATTTCGGACAGTTTCCGTATAACTAAGGAAAGTTTCACCATATTTTAATTGGATTGATAAGATCTTCCCAAATCTATACTTCACTACAAAATACCATCTCAATCCGTTTTCATAAAATGGAAGCAAAGAAACGACACCATCAATATCATCTTCGTAAACATAAATTCTTGAAAAATACGAATCGGTTTTAAAAAACATAACACGCCCATAAATTCTCAAGTTTTTAAGAGGTTCAAACCTCACACCTTGATAGATTAAAATTCCTCTTTCAACATTGTTCAAACTTCTCCGCACCGCTTCAATTCTACTCCTGAGAGAAATTCTACCAAGCCTATTTTCCACTTCAAATCTCAAGTTTCTTCTTCTTTCAATTCCCTCACCTAACGAACTTCTTCCAAATTCATCTGATGTTTTAATTCCTTCTACTCTCGCTTTCTCGCGAAACATTAACTTGACAATTAAATTTCTCGAAACAGAAAAATTCGCCTCAATTCTGTAATCATTACCATTTTTGATATCGTCGAGACCTGACTTTGGAAATTTAAAAATATCCCAATAACCTGAAACCCCGATTCTCCAAACTTTGAATTTAACTCCCGAATAAAATCCTTGCTCATTCCAAGCCTCACCGTATCTTTCAGAGAAAGCATTTCCATTAATTGAAAATAAATTTTGATTTAAGTTTCTCAAATGAAAGACAAAGTTTAAGTCTTCAAATCCGATAGTTAAACCAGCAACATAGCTGAAATTTTCAAAAGCTCTTGATGCAACTTCGCCGAAGAAATTCAGGTTTCTAAAATAAAAATCAAACTCAATCGCATTGTAAAAACCTTTCTTTTGAAATGGTTTTGAAATAGTCAGAGAAAAATCCCGATTGAAAATTTCATAATAGTTCAAAATTCCCAGGGCAAAATTTGTTCCTCCGAAGTTTAAAATACCGCCATACAATTTTCTAATCAAAGGAGTTCTTCTTTTCTTATTTATACCAGAAAAATCAACATACTTAACATTGCCGAGCGAATCAGCCAAAGATGGCAAATCCGTTCTTGAATAAAACAGCGTTAACTCAAAATTTCTAACTTTGGAATTTACCACGGCACCAAATAATGGCTTGACCTCAGTTGTTGAAATATATCCAGAAGAATAATTTTCAAAACTTCGGACGGCTGGCGAAATGGCATCCGAACCTTTACCGAGAGCAATAGGTTTCCACAACAAAATTCCTTGTCCAAATTGTAAAGCATAGTTCCCAAGGATAATTTTTCTTATCTTGCCAGAACTTTTATATTCAACATAAAAATTCATTAACTCATTGATCTTGTTTTCCCCATAATCTTTCTCAACTATAAAGCCCCCGGAAAAATTTGAAACACTAAAATAAGCAAGTTGATATGTCTTAAAGTTTTCTTCAAAATTACTTGAAAAGTTCCTGAGGTTGTTCCTGTTCAAAACGCGAGAGCGAATACGAAAATTCACATTTGGTCTTTGAATATATCCGTTTCTGTAAAGAAAAGATTTTACATTTTCATCAACATTTGGGATGTAAAAAACTTGTTCTCTTGTTTTAAATCCTCCAATTTTGTTGCGATACTCAATTATCCTTTTTGCGGTCTCCCTTGTTATTAATGGAAATTCAGTTAGATCGTCAATATCAGCTTTGTTAAGTTCTATCATTTTGAGTTCAAATTGATCTCTAAGCTCATCAACGCGCGAATCAATCTCAAGATTTTCTATTATATCTTCCTCAAAAATTTTCAGCGTATCAATTTGGATATCTTGTGATTTCGCTACGGTGATAAAAGATAGAAAAAATAACGCTAACCTCTTCATTATTTGCCTTCAAACTTTGCTGTCAATGTAATTTGATGCGTTAAGCCAAGCGATTGATGATTATTCACCCCATAATCAAGTTGAAAAACAAAAAATTTTACCCCGATTCCACCGGAATACTGAATAGGATAATTTGAAAGACCAAATCTTAAAATTAAAATGTCTGCTATCGTGTATTCAAGTCCGTATTTTAAACTTTCTCTAAAGTTCATCTCTTTGTGGGCGCTAACGGAGATCATTAAGTTATCATACGGCAAAAAAGCGAAGCCAAATTCGATCTCTTTAGGTAAACTCTCCTTTGCTTGACCAATTCTCCCCGAAATTAAATTTTTTAGAACGAAACCGAATCTGGCAAATTTCAGCGACTTTGAGAAGAAACCGAAATCAGCACTGAAAGCACCTGCTTTCCCATAATTTTTTATGGACACAAAGTTATAATTGAGATTTAAACCGAAGTTAAAAATTTCAAAGCCATACGCAATTGAAAACTTGAAAATGTTTTCCTTGTAAAGCTCAAACCCGAAAATCTTAAAACCAAACCCAATCTTAACTGGCAGAGATGGCTCGTAAAAAGCAAAAGATTTTTCGGAAAGTTCACTTAATCCAAATTTAGCAGGGATATATGAGAAAGATATTTCTCTGTTTCTTAAATTCGCCAATCCAGCGGGATTGTAAAAAATTGTCCATGAATCGTTCGCAACGCCAACATAACTTTTTAAAGCGAAAGCTCTCGCGCCGGTATTTTCATTTGCGATAATTCTTGTGCTAAAAAGAAGTATAAATATCAATGTCTTGAACATAAAATTAATGTAAACAGTTTTTTTTTACACCCTTTCAGTCAACCGAAAATTTAAATTTTCTTTGAAAAGAAAAGACCAAAAAATGCAAAACTTGGCTTTAATCTTATGGCAGGTGCCGGAAGATGAATGTAGTTTAAATTTTTCTTCAGAAGTTTCAAAAACCAACCATCGCCCGGAAGTTTTTCAAGGTCGTAATCAAGCGAAATATAAAATTCTCGTTTTCCCCCGCCGATGCCGTCAAGATCTCTAACACCATAGCCTATTGCGATATTAAGGAAGTCGGGATAAAATTTCTCAATTTTTTCGGGAAGTAGGTTGTTTACAGAAACTGAAAGCCACATAACTTGACCTTCATGATCATCAATGAAAATTTTTTTCTTCCCGCTTTTAAGTTGAGATGTGGGGATATAGCTCCATTTGAAGTTAAAATTCTTAAGAAATGGGATGTAATATTGAGCAATTGGATACCAAGCCCCGAGTATGTTTGCGCCTGCATCGCCCGGACTAAATCCCCACTGAGTTGCAAATCCATCCTCAAACTCAACATAAAGTCCAAAGACCGATCCGAGCACAGCTCCATATAGCATTGATTTCTTTTTTTCAATCCCAGCCCACTGAAGCGATGAAGAAAACAAATTTGAAATCAAATTTGCACCATAAAAATGTCCGAGCTTATCAATGTTAAGGGCATAATCCCAATCGTTCACAATATGAAACGACCTTCTCTGTCCACTCCACCATGCATTCTGTTGATAGACATGTATAACCCCCATCACCCCGACAGTCCCAAGCCCAACGATTGCAAGCCTTGTGTAGTTAACTTGTTCCCTCACTGGCTTTGAGTTTGAATCAGATGCGGAAAAATAATTCTCAAATGAAAAAACCTTACTAAAGCAGAAAGCAAGGAGTAAGAAAATTTTCAGAACTTTATCCCACACAATGTTAAGAGTAAATTTTTAATTTTTTAATCTCCTGAACGATTTATGAATTTGGACGGTCCACTCTTTACTTAGTTTTATGTTCCAGTTGAGCAAAATAACAGAGCCTTGATAAACCCTTTCAAAGCCAGCTTCAGAAAGAGAAACTGATTCAAGCGGAAATCTCCAAACATTTGCGAACTTACTTAAATAAAAGTTCATATCAAGCCCAAGCCATTCATCAACAATGCCAAACGAAACGACATCATCAACAGAGCCAATGCTTCTTAATTTTTTATCCTCAACTTCATATCCAACAAAGTAGAAATATCTATCCCCAGAATCAGGCGCAAGAAAGTTACAAACAAATTCCACACCAAACCATAAATCAAGCATCTCATCCTCAAGATTTTCAATTTTGTAATCTATGAAAAGATCGGTAGCGTTTTTATTTATCGTTATCCTTTTTTCAACCCGAACTTTTTTCCTCTCATTTTCAATCCAAACATTACCCTGCCTTGAAAGTATAATTTCAAGAGCGCTTTTCTTGAAATTTGTCTCAACATGATAAGGTTGATCAACGAAATCACCTTGTTCTGGATATTTAGATTGATAAAAATTCTCAAGTGTTGTTCCATCACCTAAAAAATGATCAATTAAGCTTCCTCGTCTATACCAATCATAATGTAATAACTTTTCAAGTCCTTCTTCTTTTGTTAACAACATATCATGTATGCTTGCAACGCCGTGATTGTTTGGATTGTTCTGCTCGTTTGCAAGCTGAAGTAGTTTTTCATGATAACCTTCTTTTCTCCTTGTGATCACATCGGTTATATTAAACTCGGCTGGCTTGAAGTCAAGTTCAAAAATTTGTCCACCATAGTTTGGATTTATATAAATGTTAAAGTTTGGCGATTCAACGATAAGCTCATCCCTTCCATCTCTATCAAAATCGGTGAACTCATAGCGAATGAGTTTTTTACCTTCAATTTTATCAAGTTCATTTTCAGCGCTTATCAAATTTCTATAAGCTGTTGATCTTAAGTTTGTAAGATATAAACCTCCGAAGATTCCGTGCCAGTATGGATCATTGCATTGTGCTGACCAAATTTTATCAAGCGCAATATCTACATCTTTTCCCTTTGCTTGAAGTTTCCTTGCTCTTTCAGAAACCCTCAACATTTTTTTGTGAAGGTTATTCGCTTCGGGATATTTCACGAGGAAATTTCTCCAAAAGCCACCCCTGAAAAATCTTGAATATTGTTCATACATTCCTTCTTCTTTGAGATGCTCTTCAAGTTTTTCATAATCAAGATATGCATCTGCCGGCAAAGCCCAGTGCATCATCTCAGCGTAGGAAGCGTTCGGCAAATAAATTCTACCGATCGGTTTTATTCTTTCAATTACCTCAGAGAAGTGAAGTATGTTTATCCAATCGCTATTTTCCTCAAGCGCTGTAAAGAACTCTTCAAGCCATCCATCTTCATAGACATGCTTATATGTATTTGGCCACACGCCGAACTTTTCCCCATCGTCGGCATAAACGACAATCCTGTCGCCCTCTTGAGTTGCAATCTCTCTCAAATAGTCAATTGTTTTTTCAACAGGTTGAAATGGGATTGTATATCTTAACATTTTACTTATTGGGAAAATATTAACAGTATAACCTTGTTCCTCTGTGATGTAATACCCAAGGAGTTTTTCTCCCGTCAAGCCAGCATATCTAAAGTGCGTATCGTCAATTATCACATATTTAACCCCAGCCATCGCAATAAATTTAACTATGTGTTGTTCCCACACCCTTTCCGCAAGCCACATCCCAACTGGTGTTTTATTAAAATGTTTTATGATAAAGTCGCTCAACTTCTTTATTTGATCCAATTTATCTTGATCCGGAATTATTGCAAGGATCGGTTCATAAAATCCCCCAGTTATCAACTCCACTTGCCCTCTATCAACAAGTGCTTTCAAGTCATCAAAGAACTCGGGATGATTTTTTAAAATCCATTGAAACAAGATTCCAGTATAATGTTGTGCAAGCTTGATCTTTGGATACTTTGCGAGGATTTTAATAAATGGCTTATAGGCGACTTCATATGCATGTTCAAAAACGAAGTCAAAATTACCTACTGGTTGATGGTTATGGATTCCAAGGACGAGATTAATTTTTTTCACCTTAAACTTTTGATTTTGTTTTCAACTATTTTTCAGGTCTCATGTGCGGGAAAAGAATTACATCGCGAATTGTCTTTTGATTAGTTAAAATCATGACAAGTCGGTCAATCCCAATTCCAAGTCCTGCGGTTGGTGGCATCCCGTATTCAAGGGCTCTTATAAAATCTTCATCAATTGTCATTGCTTCCTCATCTCCTTCTGCTCGCAACCTTGCTTGTTCTTCAAATCTCAAACGCTGATCAATTGGATCGTTTAATTCGCTGAAAGCATTGCATACCTCCATCCCACAAATTATAACCTCAAATCTCTCAACAAGTCGCGGATTATTTCTATGTCTTTTCGCAAGCGGAGACATCTCAACAGGATAATCAATCACGAAAGTCGGCTGAACGAGATTTGGTTGAACTATCTCTGAAAAGATCTCATCAATTATCTTCCCAACCCCAATTTTTGACGAAACATCAACATTTAATCGCCTTGCAATCGCGCGAAGTTCATCCTCAGATTTACCTTCAAGATTTTCACCTGTATATTGTTTCAAAAGCTCAAACATCGGAATTCTTTTCCACGGAGGTGTTAAATCAATTTCGTTTTCTCCAAATTTTATCTTTGCTGTCCCATTCACACGCAAATTCACTGTGTAAATCAAATTTTCCGTAAATTCCATCATCCAGTTATAATCTTTATAAGCAACATAAAGCTCGAGCATCGTGAATTCAGGATTATGCATTCTATCCATCCCTTCGTTTCTAAAATCCTTCCCAATTTCATAAACTCCATCAAATCCGCCTACTATTAATCTTTTCAAATAAAGTTCATCCGCAATTCTTAAATATAGATCCATATCCAATGCGTTGTGATGCGTTATAAACGGTCTTGCTGTTGCACCACCATAAATTGGTTGAAGGATCGGAGTTTCGACCTCTATGAAACCATGTGAGTCCAGGATCTCGCGAATCGTGCTGATTATCTTCGCGCGCTTTATAAAAACTTGCCTTACCTCCGGATTTACGATTAAATCAACATATCTTTGCCTGTATCTCATCTCCTTATCTGTGAACGGATCATAAACTATTCTATTACCGCTCTCATCTATTTTCTCCTTAACAATTGGCAAAGGTCGTATTGATTTCGCAAGGACTTGATAATCTTCAACTTTTACAGTTATCTCGCCCGTTTTTGTCCTGAAAACTTCACCTTTAACTCCGATTATGTCCCCAATATCGAGAAGTTTCAGTATATCATATTTATCTCCAAGTACATCTTTTTTGAAATAAATTTGGATTTTACCTTTTGAATCTTGAATGTGTGAAAATGTTGCCTTGCCCATTCTTCTAATTGACATAATTCTCCCTGCAATTGAAACAGTCATTGGGGGGTCCTCATCTTTGAAATTCTTCAAAATATCATCTGAATAAGCATTTACCGGAAACTCATAAGGATATGGATTGATCCCGAACTTTTTAAGCTCTTCAAGCTCTTCAAGGCGTCTTTTCATCAACTGGTTAAATTCTTCCCAGTATTGAAGCTTAAGCTCGTCTTGCAATTTTGCAATGTCGTTTTGTTTTTTATTGTTTTTAATTTAATTAAATTTGGTAAAAAAATGAAAACGCTTCCATTAGAAAACAAAGCAAGGTAAATAATGAGAATTTCCAACAAAACTTTCAACTGGATAACCTACATAAGTTTAGCGATCTTGGTTTTATTGCTCCTTGGTATGCTAACTAAAATCATTCCTCCTGAATATTCAATCCATGCTCTTGCGGTCGCGTTTGCAATCTTTTTCTTACGCTTGATCTTACGCACCATAATGCTCAAACAATCAATATCTGAAAAACGGGATGAAAGGTAAGAAATTCTCAATGGAAAAAGAAAAACTAATTTCAGAGATCGTTGAAATCTCACATTTGGTTTATAGAAAGGGCTTTGTTTCTGCGACGGATGGAAACATATCTGCACGACTTGCAAATGGAAACATACTTTGCACCTCAACAGCTGTAAATAAAGGCGAGATAAAAAAATCCCAAATTGTGGAAGTTGATCCTGATGGTAACTTGGTTTATGGTATCTACAGACCATCAACTGAGATAAAGATGCATTTATTTATCTACAATCAAAGGGAAGATGTTAAAGCAATTGTTCACGCACATCCACCTTTTGCAACAGCGTTTGCAACTGCTGGAATTTCGCTTGAAGGATTTGTCCTTCCGGAAGTCATAGTAAATCTCGGTAAAATTCCACTTGCAAAATATGCAACCCCATCAACTGACGAAGTCCCAATGTCAATACAACCTTTTATTAAAAACTGCGACGCGTTTTTGCTTCAAAACCACGGAGCGGTGACACTTGGTAAAAATTTAAAAGACGCCTACTACAAGATGGAAAAACTTGAACATTATGCAATGATCATATTACTTGCAAGGATCCTTGGAGGTGAGAAAAATTTAACATTTGAAGATTTACAAAAACTTTTAACCATAAGTCCAGAAGCATACGGTAAACAAATAAAGATTTAAATTGATGGAAAAGATTAAAGTTGCT
>JBCNVC010000055.1:0-10663 GCA_039630395.1 Candidatus Kryptonium sp.
ATCTTAACACCTTGCAAACTTCATCATAACCGAAAACCTTTATCAAATTATTTTCAAATATAAACTTCTCATCCTCCCCCAGACCATACTTAAAATTACCGCCCTCCCTATTATATATATTACTATGTACTGTTATTGTATTATATATATCTTCATTTTTTGAAAACGATTGACTTTCAATTGTTTCTTCGCCCGATTTTGGGGGGGACTGGTATAAATTTGATACTAGTACTGGTATCATTTTGATACTAGTACTGGTATCACTTTGATACCAGCTTGAACCAACCTCCCGCTTATCCTCCGCCTCCGATGAACCACCTTCATCTTGAGCTTCGCTCTTTCTCATAGCCTCACCGTTAAATTGCACCTCCGCATTCTCCGGCAAATTAACCTTGTATATCGTCCCAAGATTGTTAAATGTAGTTCTCCTCTCAACCACCCTCCTTTTTATCAACTTCTCTATGTTTCTTATCACAGTCGCCCTACTTAAACCCGATCTCTCAGCGATCACATTATACCCAATTATGTTCGTCAAATTTCTACCATATGCCCACGACTCCTCAAATAATACAGTGTAAATTTTAAACTCCGAATTCGTCAATACCTTTCTCAACTCGTTAAATACGGAACTTTCCCACTGCGTGAAGAAACCCGCCTTGAACTTCAACTTCCCCTCCACAGTGTCCGGCACATCCTTAACCTTTATCGGCGATACCTCCTTCTTCACCTCACCCTTCTTGCTTGCATCACCTGCCTCGATGTTACCCTCCCCTTGATACTGGTCTAATTTTGATACTGGTCTCAAATTGATACTAGTATCATTTTGATACTGGTATCGCTCTCCTTTTGAAATATCTGATTGATTATCAATTGTTTCTTCCTGAACAGAACTCTCCTTCTCAATGATGTTCCTTAACATATCAGATGCATACAAACCCTTCATAGCCGACGGGATGTTCAAACTCTTCAACCTCTCAAGATCCGGCAGTAGGGAACTCTGAGGCACCGGCTTTATCAATTTGAAACCTATGTACTCCTCACTGCTCTTAAACTTCCTTCTCTTCTTTCTCGACTTTCCCATGCTGATTCCCCGTTAATTTTTTTTCATTTTCTAACATTTCGTTTGTGAAATCTAATATGTCCTGCGCAAACTTGCTCCGCCTCGCATACTCAAATATCGTCAACAACTTAGCTTGAGCCCTCTCGACAGTCGCATCCTGCCTTAATATCGTCTTAAGCATCATACCCCCATACTCCTGCTGAAGCGTCTTTATAAGCACATCCGATATCGACAACCTCTGATCATACCTGTTTACAACTATCTTTATCTGCCTCGCATGATATAATGCCGCGTTCTCCTTCAAAGCACTTATGTCCTTAAACAACAAATTAAGCCCATCATAAGATAAAAAATCAGGTATGACCGGCACTATGATATCATCCGCCGCTACCATCGCATTTATGTTTACAAGCGACACGCTCGGCGCACAATCTATTATCACATAATTGTAATTCGGAAGTACCGGCTGCAAAAGCTTATACAACTTCGCCTCCACAGCTATGTTCTGCTGCTGTAAATACCTCTCAAACATCGTCTGGTTTACATTGCTCGGTATCAAATGAAGCAAATTGTTCTTTATGCTTATTATTGACTGCGACAAATCATTCTTAACTACACCATCCATTATCGTCGCCAAAAGCCTCGCGTTCTCATCCGGTATCCCTAACGCTCGCGTCAAATGACCCTGCGGATCTAAATCGATCGCAAGCACACTAAAACCCATCTGCGCTAAATTATAAGCATAATTTGACGCTATCGTTGACTTCCCAGTACCCCCCTTGTAATTTATAAAAACCTGCACCGCCGGCTTCTCATTTACCGGTATCCCAAGCCTCTTCTTTGCCTCAATCAAATCCTCAAGAGTATAATACCTCCAATTTGACCTCGGATCCCTCCTCGCTGGCGGGATCTTGCCCTCCTTCTCCAATATCCTCAAATACTGCGGATGATAACCAAGTAACTGTGCAAACTCCTTAATTCTAAATTTTTTCATGTTTCTCCATCAATTATTTTAAATATTCCACAACCTAAATATATAAATTTTTCATACTTTTATCAAGCCCCCCACTCATAAATTTATAAAAAACAAAACCCCTAAACACACCCCGAACCCCCTCCTTTCTAATTTAAGAAATAAATGTTCAAAAGTTAACAAAAACTTACGCCCGCCACCACAAACTATCCAAAATCCCACCTCAACACCCCCAATTGACTATTTCCTATCGTCAATGTAAATTATCTACACATCCAAAATAAAAAACGAAATCCGAAATGCAAGACGAAGCGAAAGAAAAAATAACAAAGATCGCAAATGATGTAATTGAAATCTTAGGCCCATACTTTGAAGAGAAAGTCTATGAAGAAGCCTTCGTCCACGAACTAAGGCTACAAAACATCCGCTACGACCGCCAAAAAAATATAGAGATCATATACAAAGACGCCTGTATCGGCGTAAGAAGACCCGATTGTATACTGTACTTGCCCTGCAAAGATGGGGAAGAAGAAATACTCCTGGAAATGAAATCAGTCTCAAAAATTGAAGATAAACACAAAAAACAAGTCGCAGTTTACTTGGCATCAACTAAAATAAAACGAGGAATGATCCTAAACTTTAATAAGAAAGGCGGAATCGAAATTGAAGAAGTTACCCTAAAAGAAAAACAGAAAAACAAATCGAATCCTGCCCAACCTAATAAATCCAAAAATCTAAAAGACTCATTGCTAACTTGCGCTCAAAATGTCCTAAATGAGCTCGGACATGAATTCTTCTACTACGACAAAGGCGAGGAAATTTACATACAAGCAATCTCCGTTGAATTAAATAAATTAGACTATAAGTTCACCTCCGCATCATATCCTATCTTTTACAAAGGCCAAGAAATCGGACAATTTACATATGAATATCTTTTTGAAAATGGCGACGCTGTCAAGTTCCTATCCTACAAAAAAGAAGAAGAAATAAAAGAGAAAATAGAAGAACTAAAAACTTGTAATAAACTACTTAAAATCAATAAAGCCTATCTCCTCGCAATCCCTAAATCCGAAGAATTACAAATTATCGTAGAGGAAATAAAACAAGATAAATGACATGAAAGAAACATCAATAAACCTACCCTGTTTTTTCATGGTATGTACTGATAGAACAGAGAAAGAATGTTTGGATATGGGATTATTTGGCGGAAGGGAATACAAATTACCTTATCTGAAGATAATAAAAGAAGGCGACATCGGTTTTTTATTAAATATTTACCGAGACGAACTTATAGGTATATTTAAAGCCGAAAGCCCTGGACAGCTTAACATCGTTCCAGAAGCTTGGAACGGAGAATTTCCCGCCCAAGTCAAAGTCAAACTCATCGGCAACCTACAGAGAATCCAAAAAGCTTCAAGTAAACTTGATAAAATTATACATCTAAGAAAGGTCCAAAGAGATAGAACCCATTACTATGTCCCCAGCCAAATCACCCACGGCCCAGATATTACAAACAAAATCCTTGCGCTTTTCAATGAAATACCTGATGAACTTAAACTTTTAAGCGAAGCTCATAGTATAAGATCTGCCGTCCCTAACTTGGATCTGAATCTTGACGAAGTTGCCGGATTAAAGGATGTAAAAGATTTCATCAGGCGACGCATCATTCAACCCTTCATCGATGAAGAGTTAGCATATAAACTAAAACTAAAAATCGGTGGCGGTATCCTGCTCGTTGGACCACCAGGAACAGGCAAAACTCTTATAGCAATGACTATCGCAAAAAATATCGAAGCAAAATTTATTGAAATTAGCCCATCTTTAATTGTAGGCTATCCTGGCGAAGCTGAAAAAAAGTTAGAAAATATCTTCTCAGCCTTGGAAAATGAACCCAGAGCAGTAGTGTTCCTCGACGAAGCCGAATGGATATTGTCAAAACGAGAACATCTAACCTCGTCAGTGATGCAAAGAGTCATCCCAGTTTTACTAACTCAACTGAGCAGAATCTTTAAAGATAAAACGAAACCCGTAATTGTAATCGCCGCCACCAACAAACCTGAACTCATAGACGAAGCCTTCCTTAGACCAGGAAGATTTGACAAAATTTTCTATGTCGGCTTGCCCGATATGGAAGCAATTAAAGAATTATTAAAACTCCAACTAAAAAATAGACAACACAATCTCACAGATTCAGATATTGAATCAATAGCGAAAGAATTAAAAGGATATTCAGGAGCAGATATTGAATACATAATCGACGAAGCCGCCTTTTTAGCCTTTGAAAGAAAAGACAAAATAAATCTTGAAGACATTAAAAAAACCATCAAAATTACCCAAAAATCCGTAAGCCCCGAAGTGATAAAAGAAATAGAGGACTGGCTAAGAAAAAGAGGTTTATTATAATGAACCTAAACAAAACAACCTGACGATCTCAAACTAATCAACTAAATCACCTAACCCCACTTGACATAGTCAAACCTTCTTTTTACATTCTCAACGAAGCCCAACACATAAAAACAAACTATCCATCATCACAAAATGCCAAATGAACGATCGAAAATCGCAGAATCAGTCGCATACTGGTTCTTCCGCCTCAATGGATGCTTCACTATAATAAATTTCATCGTCCACCGCGACACCCACGATCGCATCCATTCCCAAATTACCGATATTGATATCTTCGCCGTAAGGTTCCCTTACAGACGAGAACTTGCTACCTCAGATAAACCAATGAAAGATCACGATATCTTCTCAAACTCGAAAATTGATATCATACTTTCCGAAGTTAAAGCCGGAAAATGCAACCTAAACAGCTCCTGGACTAAAAAAGAAAACCTAATAAAGATCCTAAATGCCTTAGGCGCCTTCAAAGAAGACGAAACTGAAACCGTCGCAGACTCACTAATAAAAAGCGGATGCTATGAAAACCAAACCCACCGAATCAGAATAATCGCCATCGGCTCCGAAAAAAATCAAGAAATTAACCCCAAAGTTGAACAACTAACATTTGAAGAAATCCTCAACTTCATCTATGAAAGAATTGATGAATATAAAAAAGTTAAATCATCACATCACCAATGGGACGAAATGGGACAAAAACTTTATAACTACGCAACAACATTATCTCGTGAAGAATTTATCAATCTAATGCTTGATCAAATAAAAGAAAAAGAAACCCAACAAACCGAAACCGAAGAAAAAGAAGAACCATAAGAAGAGTAGGGAATAGGGAAAGAGCACCGATCTTAAACTCATTTACATTTCACCCTTTGGAGAAACCCCTTATGCGATGTCAAAATTTATTTTTCTGTTTAATTCTTTACAAAAATATCTATACCTCGTAAAAATCCTTCGCTTTTTTAAAAAAACGAACATATGTATATCAATCCCTGAACATATAACCCCCATTCCCAAAATCTTAACACCCAACGCTTGACTTTTTTCAAAACCAACATTATATTTAAATCAAATCTATCAGGTTGTCCCTACCTTCAACTTAAAGCGATCACTGGCGAAATTTTAAGTTTTTAAAGCAAAAAATAACTTTTTATGCCCAATTTTTTCTTAACATACAGTGATCGCTTTGGTCAGGGACAACCTGGGATCACTGTCTCTGCCCCGAATCTCCCTTATATACTCACCCCCAAAACCCAAACCCATTACTTCAAAAAAACAAAGGGAGATCCCGGGGCTTTATTTCTTTCAAAAACAAAATAGGGGAACACCATGAAACACTTAACAATCTTAACACTGCTTGCCTCCTTCCTCCTGCTCTCATGCTCAAATCCAAAAGACCCAAACCTCCAAAACGAACTCCAAGAACTTGACTCAAACCAATCACCAACCACATTGATAAACCTTACAATTAACGAGTTTGAAGACATCCACGAATGGACTATCGCCGGAAAACCCATGGGAAAAGAAAACGCACTCCTTAAAACCAACTCAACAAACGCTGACTCAATCTGGATCTACGGAATCGAAAAAAACGGAATCGGAATGGTAGTAACCGAAAAACATACATACCCAAAAGGACTCCTGCTCATAACCAAAAACTATAAATATGGAATCGTCAGATACGAAATCAGAAACGGCGTCGTGGTAAACTATACCCCAGCTTTAGTATCCATAACCGAAAAATTCATCTCATGGCAACAATACAATCAAAACAAACCAGAAACGAAAACTATCGTCGAACTCTACCCAGACTCGACAGGCGCAATCATATCTCATGTGACCAAATATGTCAAAGATAGAATGATGAAAGAAACATACACATTTAAACAACCAATTATAACTGTTGATCGCTCGAAAAACCTCAGAATCGTCAAAAAAGGCGACATAAATAGAGATGGCATCGCAACCCTCTATTTTGACGACACCACCGATAGACTCCTCAAAAAGAGAACAACCGGAGTAAATGCTGAATACAACGGCGCATTCTTCACCGAAACAACCGAACTTGAACCAGATCAAAACAACAATTTAAAAATAGTAAAGTGGATAAAAACAACAGTTTTAGGCTTATCAAGTGGAAGAATTTTAAAATTTATCGAAAGATTCCCATAAAATAAGGCTTTGCTTTGCTCGCACGCACGCTGGCGCAACTGTTTTAATCTGTTTTATCTTGCGGGGCTTGCCGTCGGCGCAGGCGCACGCACGCAAAAACTAATTCATAATTCACAAAATGAAAACAATAAAAATTATACTATCGCTGATAATGTCAATTCTCCTTTTGCTGTGCCAAACACCAGAACCAAATATCATAGAATCCCTGAGATTTGAACCACCACTCTTTGACCCTTTTAAACAAAATACAAAAATAAAATACAACCTACTTAAACCAGCAACCGTAAGCATCTACATATACGATAGAGAAGGAAGAAAAATTAAAACTATCGCCGAAAATCTAAACCTTACCGCCGGCAACCAATCCCACGGCTGGAAAGGAGACAATGACCAAGGAGAATTTCAAACAGCAGGAATTTACATCGGCGCAGTCGCCGTCAAAGGAAACAAAACCTATAAAACAACCGTTGAAATCTTCTATTGGTAAATGTGTTATTGTGAAAGCGAAAACAAAAACAACAAAGTCAAGATATTAACAAGACAAAAACTGACGAAAAAAAACTACTATATACACCGAAAAAAAATTTTTTTTATCAACAACAACTTATCAACAACACATGATCTATTTCTACGACATAGAAAACGATATAAAATACGAACCCAAACTCGAATTCGAAACAACACTTAAATTTGACCCCAAAAACTTCGTCTCAAAAGATACATTCGCCGTCGGCATCACAACAGACTTTATTGATATCTTCACCAATGACTCAATCCACAGAATCTCAAAAGATTTCAAATTCAAAATCCAAAAACCCGCTGAAAACTACTCAAAACTCAAAATCTTCTCATCACATAAACAGTATTTAAACTTACTTAACCTCCTACTTGACCTTGAACCCTGCTTCAAAATCTCTCCACCCCCAGATACCGAACCAGAATATCTACTAAAACTAATCTCCAACTCATCCTGCAAACAAGGCTTCCTTGAAATAAACTCCTTCGCCGACGAACCAATCTTCGAAGAAATTATCATCTCAAACGAAAACACACTAAAACAAATACAACTTACATCCACCGAGAAAATAAACAGAATCCTTATCTACGACCTGGAAAAAAACAAATCCTGCACCCTAAACAACCCAAAATCACCCATAACCCAAAACCTACCACCTGCCCAACTACACACCAAACTATTTAACATGATCCTAAACTACATGGAACAAAACATCTCCGCAAGGTTCGTCTACAATCTACCAATCAACAGAGACGCAATCTATAGAAGCAACATCTCTCAAGAAACATTCCAAGCAACCCTTGAAACAATCAAAAAAGCAATCTCTCTTATCAAAATAAACCAAAAAGAACATAGAGAAAAAATCAAAACACTTATAGAAGCCTTCTATTCCGAATACTACAACGAACTTGAAAACCGAAACCTCACAACACTAATAGAAAAATTCTATACCGAAATATAAATCGCTTATGATAGAAAAAATGCTAAAACATACAAAACTAAACCTCCTTGCCACTCTCGCCTCCTTATCTATGCTACTTTCACATTACGCCATGCCACAATCCCAATTAAACTCAAATCTTGAATACCAAATCCAAATAAAACAACTACAACTAAAACAACACTCGCTCCTCTCAAGACTCCTAAACTCAATAGAAATAAAACTCCTCATCTCATCAGGACAATTCTTAAGCCAATACGACCCACTCAACCCCATATATAAACCATATGCGATCCGTGATAGATTCACAATCTCAATCTCACTCAACCTCTCAAACATCCTCGACAACTCAACCCTCAAAATAAAACAATTAGAACTTAAACAACTTCAACACAACCTCAAAATAAACGAAGAAATAACAACAGAAAAAATCAAACTCCTAAACGAAAAAATTCAAATCCAATCTCAAATCGTCGAACTAAACGAATTGAACTTCAACCAAAACAAAATATCAATTGAAAAACTACTTCAAGAAAAAATCAAACTACTTGAACTAAAATTTCAACTACTTCAACTTCAATCCGAACTAAAAAACAAAACAAACTAAATTAAAATGTTTTTCACCAAAAAAACCCCAGAACAAGAACAGCAACAACAAAACGAAACAGAACAAATCACCGAACAAATCATTGAATCCCTAAAATCCACCGAAGACCAACAAAACGAACAAGAAACCAAACCCCAAATTAAATTCAAAATTGATACACCTAAAAAACCAGAACAACCCGCCGGCTCTATCTTCATTAAAATATCCATAAACGACAACATTGATTTCGCCTCATTTACCATCTACCCAGACCCAGATATATACCAAGAAGCCATCTCCATGATAAAAGAACTACTATCCAAAATTGAAAACCCATCAATAAAAATTAACTCAAACTGCAACTGCGGATGGTGCAAACTCAAACTCAAAGAACTATACGAACTCCTAAACCAATAACTGCGAATATTTTTTATTTTCCTAATTTTTTAACAAATTTGTTAAAAAACCACGAATTACTTTACATGCTCGATCCAAACCTGTTGAACCAACTATCAGCGAAACTTAAAATAGACAAAGAAAGGATCGCCAGGGAATTCTACGAAATCCTGATCCTTTATCACATCTCCCAACAACCCTGGAGCAAATATCTCGTATTCAAAGGCGGAACAGCCCTGCGCCTTGCCTATAACTCCCCAAGATTTTCCGACGATCTCGACTTCTCACTTATCAAAAAAATCAACCCATCCCCCGTCTTTAAATTCGCCGAAAAATTCGCAAAAAATTTCAACATACAAATATCCGACATGTGGGAAAAAAAAGATACTATTCTAACAGAATTCAAAATAAACGAACCCATTCTGCCACAACCATTTAAAATAAAAACCGAAATATCCAAAAGAAAAACCAAAATAGAATACCAACTAAAACTTATCACCTCGCCAACATCTAACCTACAAGCCCTAATCTACACCGCAACCATTGACTCTATCCTCGACGAAAAACTCCAAGCACTCGCCCAAAGAACACAACCAAGAGACATCTTCGATATATGGTTCATCTGCCAAATCAAAAAAATTGACTTCAAAGATACCATCTCACATGCGCTCAAAACTAAACAAATCAACACCAAGATCCTCAAACAAAACCTAAGAAAATATCTCCCCGCAAACTTCTTCATAGCAATAGAGGAAATATCAAAAATAATCAGCAATCTACCATGAACATACTACTTAAACTAAACGAACTAAATAAACTCTATTACACCATAAACGACCTACAAAAAATCTCAAAACTAACAAAACGATCCCTCTATGTGACACTATCAAGACTTATACAATCAGAAAAACTAATCCGCCTAAAAAACGGAATATATACCCTACCACAAAACATCAAAGACATAGACCTTATCGCAAACCAAATATATTTCCCATCCTACCTCTCCTTTGAATCAGCCCTGTCCAAATGGGGACTCATATCACAAATACCCTTCACCCTGACCTTCGCAACAACCAAGAAAACCAAAAAATTCCTGCTCGGCAACTACCAAATTGAATATAGAATGCTCAAAAAAAACCTATTCTTCGGATACATCAAACTTGAAAATAACCTCCTGATCGCAACCCCAGAAAAAGCACTATTCGACCTAATCTATCTCGCCTCACTCGGCAAAATGCACATCAACCTCGACTCCATAAACCTAAACCAAATCAACAAACACAAACTAAACCAAATGCTCAAAAAATTCAACATCAAATTCAAACTATGACCTCATCAACCCACATACTCTTTGCCCAATTCTGCTTGGCTTTTGCCTCAATCGGTAGGGGAGTAAACCTTAACCTCGAAAACATCCTCTTCGCATCCCTCGGCTCTATCTCCCCAGACATCGACAACTCAAACTCCATTATAGGAAAAGCATTACCCTTCCTATCCAAACCAATCGAAAGACGCTTCGGACACAGAACACTCTTCCACTCCATCTTCGCTATCCTAACCCTGATCCTTTTGATTATATCGCTGATGATCATATTCAAATTAAGCATCCAGCAAATTAACCC
>JBCNVC010000056.1:0-10581 GCA_039630395.1 Candidatus Kryptonium sp.
GAGGCATTGAGAAAGATATCATCTGATTGGTTTAGGAGTGAGGAAGTTAAGAGTCAAATTTCTGATTTGATTGTTGCTTTGAGGAGTAGGGATAGGGGTGTTAGGGTTGAAGTTGTTAAGGTGTTAGGTGAAATAGGTGATGCGAGAGCGGTAGATGCACTTGTCTCTGTGTTAGGAGATGAAAATAGTGATGTGCGAAAATCTGCATTAGAGGCGCTTGAGATGATAGAAGAAAAATGTGCTCCACTATTATCTTTTTATCCGAATTTGGTTTGCAGGAAAGATCATACGAGGGCGGAGGTAAGAAAAGTACATGTTAATACTTTCACAAAGAGGGTTTATGTTTCTTGTCGTGTTTGTGGTAGTTCTCTTTCTCTTGTTAAAGGTATAAAGGAAGTTGTAGGGCTTATAGGTGGTGATGTTGAGGATTATGTTGTGGATTTGGATAGGTATTATGTGAGTTTGTGGGATGAGGTGAGAAAGGAAGCAAGGAATGCGGATATAGATGTTCTTGAGATAAGGGAGGCAAGCTATGCTTTAGATTATGAGTGGGCGATAGAGGCGGTTTGTAATATATTGAAAAATGATCTTCATAAACCGAGAAATTATCTTAAAAGAGTTCCAGTGATTATAAGAAATAATTTGAAGCTTTCAGATGGAATAATGAAGATATTAAAATCTGAGTTTAAAGAAATCATAATTAAGTGAGATAAAATGTGATAATGTCTATGATAAAAGCCACTTTGGGAGATGGAAAATGTTTTAGTAACTCCGCATATCTCAGGTCTTTTCCCAAACTATTGGGAAGAACCTGTGAACCTTTTCATTGAGAATTTCAAAAGATATGTAAATGGTTTAGAAATGCTGAATGTTGTTGATAAGAGCGCTGGATATTGATTTAAAGGGTGGATGTTATCTGGGAAAGCAAGATGATAGATATGACCTGAGAAAAATAAAATAAAGATTTTTAAGCAAGTTCATCTCTTGCGTAAAACTTAATTCTTTCAACTTAAAAATTGTGAAGTTCTAAAATTTAGAAATTGAAAGTTGCATAAAGTCAATTAGGATTTTTTAGTTCATATCGGTACATATTTGCTTTTCCGCAGTGCTATTGGATATGGGGTAAACGATAATAATTAAAGACACATTTTAAAAAATTAAAACTCAATCCCAACTTTTTGGGAAGCATAGAGATATATTGAAAAATCTTGCGAAGAAAAAATTTTTTAATAAAATTTAGGTGTAGTTATTATACATAAAATCTTTGTAAGAAGGTATGGAAAGGGAAATCAAGACATTTATTTAACATAACCACAATTGAGTTTATTAGTGAAAATATTAGAGAGGTTTTTATAAAGCCAGACAAATATCATGTGGGTTTGTGGGATGATATTAGAAAGAAAGCAAGGAATGCAGGTATAAATGTTCTTGAGATAACGAGGTCAAGTTTATGGTTTAAATTACGGGCGAGCAATAAATGAGCTGTGTAATACATTGAAAAATGATTTTAGCCGACTGATTGGGTTATCTTAAGAGGTAATTTGAAACTTTCGGATGGGGCAGTGAAGAAATTAAAAACTTGAATTTAAGAAGGTAAAGGTAATTAAGGAGGTAATATAAATGGCGGTTTGGCAAGATAACATAAGAAGATTGCTCAAGCAAAAAGAGGTTCTAATTATTCATGGCAATGTCCGTGATACAGCTTATATAAAAAATGATGGGACACTTGTGCTTGGTCTTACAGAACTTATCCGTGAAATAGGTAGAGAACTTAAATATCAAAAAATAAATTTCTGGGGGGTATTTTTTGACCACGAAAAAAAGGGGCATCCTCCTATGTGGTCTGTTGAAAGAATTGAATATCTATATGAGAATAAACCTCCAGAGATAAGAACAATACAAGGTCAAGAAAGGGAGCTTACTTTACTTCATAGATGGTTAACAGAGGATATCATAGATAGAAGACAAAAAAGCATTTTTGTAATTAACTATTTAGATAAACTTACTTCTTACAGCCAGCGGGGAATATATCCCAAAGATGTGGCTTTGATTATTACAGTGATACAGAAGATAATTGAGAATATAACAGAAAATAATCGTTTAATTATGATTGCTTTACAGGACAGTATGCTTCCTATTGAGTATTACACTAATTCACCGAAAGTGGCAGTAATAGAAATCCCTATTCCTGATAAAGAAGAAAGAAAGATATATTTTTCAACACATCTTTCTGCTCAAGGCTTCTCCCTCGAGCAGATAGATTTTTTATCAAACATCACAGATGGGCTTTATGTACGAGACCTTGAAAATATTTTAAGAGATGTTTTAGAGGAAAAATCAAAGGCAGAGGAACTTTCTTATGCACATCTTAGAAAGATAGTCAACAGATATCGCATTGGAACAGAGGAAGACCCTTGGACAAAACTTCCTCTGCTAGGGCATAAAAAAGGACTTATTGACTCTGCGGAAAATTGGTTTAAAGAAAGGGTGATTGGTCAAGACCATGCGGTTGAGAAAATTGTCAAAGCTATAAAGAAAGCCCGAGCAGGGGTAGTGGGTCTTATTTCAGGTCAAGAATCCAAACCAAAAGGAGTATTCTTTTTTGCTGGTCCTACAGGCACTGGTAAGACCTTCCTTGCTAAAAAATTGGCGGAGTATCTTTTTGACACGGAAGAAGCCTTTATCAGAATTGATATGAGCGAATTCAAAGAAGAGCATACTATTTCAAAGCTAATTGGCTCACCACCTGGTTATGTTGGATATGAAAAAGGTGGCTTGCTCACGAATGCCGTCAAAAATCGTCCTTTCTCGGTTATCCTCTTTGATGAAATAGAGAAAGCCCATCCTAGAATAATGGATATATTCTTACAGATTTTAGATGATGGAAGATTAACAGATAGCAGAGGGCAAACAGTTTTCTTTACGGAAAGTATTATTATCTTTACTTCAAATATAGGTGCAAGGACAACTAATAGCTTTGGTAAACCAATTGATGAAAAAGAAAGATTGGAAAAAATACTTGAAACCACTAAAGGAAAACCTCAGGAAAGAGCTGAATTAGTAAGAAATCACTTTATTAACTGTGTTAGAGAATTTTTCATGTATGAAATTTCAAGACCAGAATTGCTTAACAGAATCGGTTCAAATATTATTGGTTTTAACTATATTGATACTCCTGAAATCCAGAGAAAGATTATAGCAAGTAAACTTAAAGATATTACCATTAATTTTAGAGATAAGTTTGCCAATGTTGGGCATAGATTAAAGTTCACAGATGAAGTGATAGAATATTTTTTAAAAAAATATAGTACTTCTATAGAGAAATTTGGTGGGAGGGGACTTGTAAATGCTATAGATGATGAGGTAGGTCATTTATTAGCGGAGCAGATACTTCTTGCAGAAAAAAATAATAGCACTAAAGTCTTGTTCGAAATTTCTGTCAATGAAAAAGGCGAACTAAAATGCACAAAAAAATAATTAATTGTCTATTTAAAATACCTTTTTCAACACCGCTTGTCTTAATATTGGAACCTTGGGAAGAAACTACCCATGAGGTAGCTAGAAAACTTATTGAGAGTTTCCCGGGAAGGATAAAAGGTCTATATTTTTTGGGCAATCTTAAATTTTATAACATACGAGTTCCGCGAGATTTTAGTGAAAATAGCCCATGCTGGTTTAGTGAAAATAAAGGTAGAGTTCCGCTTATAGGGCCTATCTTTGAATTACTTAAAGATTTCCCTGGGATAATCGCTGTTGTTACCTCGCGTTTTCCAGTAGATGCTGAGGATTGGTTTGGCACAAATATTTTGAAAAGGACTGTTTTTGTTAGAACTGTGGATAAACAACTTCATCCTGATATAGTTGAACTACCTGCTAACTCTTTAAGTGAGATAAAAACTGCTCTTGAGAACCCTGTGTTAGAGATTATAGTAAAGGGTAAAAACTTCGTGCCACTTCAATTTAAAACTGAACCTATGGCAGAGGTAGAAGTATTTTATGAAAAGAATGAGTTTATCTTAAAGATTATCCCACCGCAGAGAGAACTTGAATTACATCTTTCAGCTTTTGGAAACCAAATGCCCTTACTTTATCTCAAACGAGCTAAAGGTAATACAGAAATTATCAAAGGTCAAGAAGAAAAACCTTATTTTAATGAATTTATATGGCAAAAAATACCCGAAGATATAAAGCCGATTTTCCTTTCAATGATTTCAAAAGAACCATATAAGTGCCCACATTGTAACGAGTTACATAGTTATGATTGTTTGCTGTGTCCCGAGGGTCAGTTGATATTAAAAGGAATTCAACTTGATACTTTTATACTTTTTACAGAAGATACTTATTTGCCTTTTTCTGAGGGCTATGCTTATCTTTTGAATGATAATGAAATCGTTACAAAAGATGGTATGGTATTTAGATGGGAAGATGAAAAGTGGAAATTAATTAAAAAAATAAAATTTTTTGATGAGGTAAGTAATGGAGTGTGGGGATTATTTCATAGAATTTGATAAAACCGGATTTCCTTTAATTAGGAAAAAAGAATGGGATTATTTTATTTCCCTTTTCCCTGTAAGCAAATATCAGTTTGAAAGATTTATGATTGAACTTGGACCACAAAAAGGTTTATATACAGATGAATGGTATGGGGAGATATTAAAACTCAATCCTAGATCTTCATGGAAAAAAATAACGGTTGAACCCTGGAAACTTTTTCTAACAGGTGTTACAAAAGAGGAAATATTTTATTTTCTTGAGTATCTTGGAAAAGATTTTAGTTTGCCCACAGTAAGCCAATGGAGGAATCTTTTTTATAATTCAGATAAAATAGTTTACTCATTAAAAAGAAAAAGATTTTCTTTTTCTAAAATGGCGCCTCCTGCTAGATTTTGGATAAAAAATGGTTTTTTTCCTTTAGTTAAGGAAGGTTTACTTGAAATGGTTATAGAAGGTGATAAGCAATATTGTATAGGAAAACCATGGCAAGAACTTCTACCTAATTTGTGGCGCGCAGATGAGGTAAAGGAGGTAAACTGGGAGGTGGCTAGAAGAGCAGTGGGATTTAGGGTTGTAAAAAAGTTAAAATTGTAAAAAATATTATAAAAAATTCCAGGAGGTAAAAATATGAGTGGAGTAAAATACTCAGGGATACAACTTGAACAGGAGCGTAAAGATAGACAAGAAGCTTTAGCAAAGATTAATGCTATTATGAGTAATATTATTGCTTTAAAAAATCATATAACTGATATGCTTAAGGAAATACCTGATGGGGTAAAGGATAGCTTTCCTGAGGAAATATCAAAGATAAATAAATTCTTAACAAAAACTCTCCCAGAGTTTTCTAAGGAATTAAATAGTGCGGAGTTAAATAAGATAGTAGAAACACTTCTTAGCATAAATAACGAGGGAAATGAAGCCATTTCACAGCTTGTTGAAATAAAAGAAGTCAAAAGAGAAAAAAAGGCAAAAGAGCTAATAAAAAACCTTGAGGCTCTAAAAAGTGAAATTAAGGCTATGGAGGAACTATTTAAGAAATGGAAACCTGATGAATTCAGGATTATGAGCGAACACCTTAATGAGTTGCGGTTATTAGTAGAGAAAGGAGAGTTTATCAAGGTTGAAGATGAGATTAAATCCTTTAAAAACAATATATCCCAAAAGAAAGAAGAAGTTTTAAACCTTCAAGCTCAAGATGAGCAACGCTGGTATGTTGTAGAGGCACTTAGAAAAGTTTGTATGGAGATGGGTTGGGGAGAAGTAAAAGAGCCTTCATTAGAAGACAGTAACAATCCTGCCAGTCCAATCATTTATATAGTGCAAACCTATTATGCTGGTGAAATGAGATTTTATCTTACTCTTGAGGGGATTAAAGTTAACTCGCCTATATCAACTGAGGAGCAAGCCTGTTATAAAGAATTTGGCAAGTTATCAGAAGAACTTAAGAATTTTGGTATTATTACAAAGTTTGAAAGTATAGAAAGATCAGAAGAACCAAAGCTCACTCAGAAAAGCGAACGGGATTTGCCTGATTCTGCGGAGGAGATAAGCAGGGAATTATAATTTTATTCAATCAAAACTTGTTTAAAAAATAAATACAGCTAAAATGACGAAAAAATTGAAAATAGCTAAATTTATGGTATCTACAGATGTAAATGGACCTGGTAGGAGATTTGTCATTTGGCTTCAGGGCTGTCATCTCCAATGTAAAGGGTGTATTAACCCTGAGTTTTGGAGTGAAGATTCAGGAACTCTTATGCATATTGATGATATCATGGCTGAAATTAATAATTTAGATTTAAGTATAGAAGGAATTACTTTTACTGGTGGCGAACCTCTACTACAAGCTGAGGCACTTTTACCGCTTGCTCAGCGTGTAAAGTCACAGGGTCTAAGTATACTCTGTTATACTGGCTATCTACTTGAAGAGATTTTAGATAATAAGATTCCCTATGCTAAAGAGTTGCTTAGATTTGTTGATATTCTCATAGATGGACCATACATAGAAAAAGAAAAAGCACCGTTACTCTGGCGTGGGAGTAGAAATCAGAAAGTCTATTTTCTTACAGATAGATATAAATATTTAGAACCATTAATCGCAAAAGAGGGTCAAAGAGAGGTTGAACTTCAAATTGGAAGGGAAGGATTAACCATTACGGGTTTTTTTGAAAAAGAGATGTGGGAGAAGTTAATCCACATTCTCAAAGAAAGGGGATAGCAAATATGATAAGGTGTCCGTATTGTTTGGAAATGGTAAAGCCAAAATTTGAGATTAAGGGAAATGTAAAGGTTTATAAGTGTTCTAATCAAGAGTGTCAGAGAGAAACACCGAGAGTTGTAGTAGAAGGACAAATTCCTAAGTCTTCCGTTGGGCTTGTTGGGTTTTCAGGTCACGGAAAAACAGTTTATTTAACGGCTCTTTTTTATCTACTTAAAAAACTACGAGAAAAACATAGTAACAAATGGAAAGATTATTATTTTTCAGCACTTGATAGTTATACCATTGAGATTGTGTATGAACATGTAAAAAAATTTGAAAATTCTAAACTTCCTGAAAGCACACCTAAAAACTTTCCATTTCCTGCCTTGTTAGAGTTTAAAAATATCCCTAACTTTGGAGATTGGTTGTTAAGTATGTATGATACCGCAGGGGCTGTTTTTGAAAATCCACTTGATATTCCTGAACAAGGTAGGTTTGTAGCTAAAGCAGATGTATGTCTTTTTATAATCAGTATTGTAGATTGTGGTGATAATTGGGCTGATGAGATGGAAAAACTCCTGGAGACCTATCGCAGGGCTGTCTATGATCGTATGCATATTAATCTAAAAGAAACACAGAAAATAATCGTTGTTCTCACTAAAGCTGATGAGTTTGTGGATAAACTTCCTAAAAAATTAGCAGATTATTTAGAAAAGGGTTCAATAGATAAGTATTTATACTTAGATAATGGGATAATAAAGGAATTAGAAGACATATCCATCTCTGTGAGAGAATGGTTGATAAAAAACAATTGTGGTGGCTTTGTTAAGCTTGCAGAGGGAAACTTTAAAAAAGTTAGATATACAATAGTTTCATCAACCGGGGCAAAACCAGAAGGTATGGATCTTGCTACCAAACTAAAACCAGAGCATCCTAAAAGAGTGCTTGATCCTTTTTTATGGATATTATATGAGGTTTATCCTAAAGGAATTTGGTATTACCTCAAAAAGTTTGGCAAGCGATTATTATTTAACGATTAAAAAAATACTTTGTTCCGAAAATTATGAAAGTTTACAATTTTGTTTATACTAAGGTTGCTCCTGAAGAATCTCCTTGGAGGAAAAAAGATTTTCATACGGTCTTTTATCCAATTGAACTATTAACAAGGGAGGATTTGCTTGAGATAGAAAGAAGAATTTATTTTCCCACTTCCACAGAGTTTAATGAGAAGAAAACCGTTTTTTATTTAAAAATAAAGGGTGAATATTACTTATTTATTCTTCACATCAACAATTTACCAGAGGCAAGGGATATTTATGGAAGAGGTGGTATATTTCTTTGCCATGGTTTTATGTTTCCAGAAACGCTATGGAGAGATTTTAACTCTCCCAAAGATCTCTTTGAATTAGTAAAAAATTCTGTGTTTAAGAGTAGAGAAGCGGTACTTTCTTCTCCATTAGTAGATAAAGCAACAGGCAATATATCACCTATTATTATAGATCTTACTGATAAATATCCAGTTCCCTCGAGAAGTCTGCCGGAGATAAACTCAGAATTTGAGAAACAGTTAATTATACTCCTTAACAATTTTGCAAGGGAAAGGAAACCAGCTATCGTGATAAAAGGTGAACCTGATAGTATTTTTGAGTTAATGAATAAATTAATAGCTTATATCCCGCAAGAGTTAAAGCCCAATATCGGTTGGGATAGTGCTTTTGACAACGGAAATCTTACTTTTTATCCATTAAAAATTGTCGGTTTTAAAGAACACCTCCCCTTAGGAGACAATCCTATTTATATTGATCTTCTAACTCAAAGGATAGAAATAACTCAAGAACTTAAATGGGTGTTCATGCCTCATACGCCTTATGAAAGATGGCTTTACCATTGTTTAAAAGAATCCAAAACCTATGAGCATATAGAACAAGCCTATAGACTTTCCTTGATCCTTGAGGGAAGAAAAGCAAGTGGCGAGCTATTAAGTGAAAGAGATGGTTTTGTCTCTTGCAATCGAGAAGAAATAATAAATGGATTTCTAAAAAGTGCTAGTAAAATCATCGGCGAAGAACTTGCTAATTTTATCTCTTATAATCTCAAGCCAGGAGAACTTTTAGAACTTTTAATAGAAGATTTACCTCTATCAAAGATTGCTTTGATTATAGAAAAGATAGTTATAAAGCACAACTTTACTCCAAAAGCAATAAAATTTAAATTTTCAGAACCTTTAATAAAACATGCAAGCAAGAGGCTTAAACTTATTCTAAATCTATGGCAAGGTGAGCCTATAAGCCCGTCAGATTTAGAAACTCTTCGAAGAGAGGAAAGAATAGAACTTATAAAATATCTTATATCAACAGCGCAGTTGAAAAAAGAGAATCTCATAGAAATACTCAAGCTGAATGAAGATATCTTTGATACTCTATTTTCTTCACCAGAGATAGGAAAGGAAATTGAAAAATTACTCTTTGAGTTAATTGCGAGTCAAAGAGAGTTTAGGGGCATAGAAAATTTTTTATTTGAGAGGATATTAAACAAAAAGCAAGTATTTGCTTTTCTTAATAACCAAATAAACCTAATGGATGTCCTGGAGGAATTTGTAAAGGATAATCTAATGGATGAAGAGAAAATGAATATCCTTATCTCCTTTGCCAAGAAAACTAAATTACTTTGTAAAGAATATCCTTATATTACATCTTTCCTTTATCCTAAAAAAGGTGTTTCGGAAGAGATTCTAAAAAACAAGAAGACAAGAGAAAGACTGTTGTTCATTCTTGCAGTATATCACAAATATAAAGATGATGACTTAAAAGAACTTGGATTTGATGAAGACGAAATTTCGAAAATTAAAAAGAGGCAAAGAGATAAGAGTTTGATTGAAAAAATTAGGAAATTAATAAAATTTCGCTGATTAAAAATCGGTAGTGATGAGATGAAAAACTGAGCAAAAATTCAGGTAGTGAATTTGTTCAATGATAAACACTTATTAATAAAGTAGAGAAAATAGTGTAAGAAAATTTATGTTTAGAAGATTTATACTTTGGGTATTTGGAATGATAGGTGGGGAGAAGGCATTAAAGACGCTTATTTCCGCGTTAAGAGATGAAGATCGGAAAGTGCGAAAAACGGCATTAAGGGCATTAGAAAAGATATCATCTGATTGGTTTAGAAGTAATGAAGCGAAAAAAACAAGTTCCTGATTTCATTATTGCTTTGAAGAGTGAAGATAGTGGTGTTAGAATTGATGCAGCTATAGTGCTTGGTATGATAGGTGATGCAAGGGCGGTGGACGCACTTGTTTCTGCGTTAAGAGATGAAAATAGTGATGTACAAAAATTTGCGTTAGAGGCATTAGAAAAGATATCGTCTGATTGGTTTAGAAGTGATGAGGCAAAGAGACAAGTTCCTGATTTCATTGTTGCTTTGAAGAGTGAAAATATTCGCGTTAGAGTTGATGCAGCTAAAGTGCTTGGTAAGATAAGTGATATAAGAGCGATGGGGGCGCTTATTTCTGCATTACGAGATGAAGATGGCGATGTGCGAAAATCTGCGTTAGAGGCATTAGAAAAGATATCGTCTGATTGGTTTAGAAGTGATGAGGCTAAGAGACAAGTTCCTGATTTCATTGTTGCTTTGAAGAGTGAAAATATTCGCGTTAGAGTTGATGCAGCTAAAGTGCTTGGTAAGATAAGTGATATAAGAGCGATGGGGGCGCTTATTTCTGCATTACGAGATGAAGATGGCGATGTGCGAAAATCTGCGTTAGAGGCATTAGAAAAGATATCGTCTGATTGGTTTAGAAGTGATGAGGCTAAGAGACAAGTTCCTGATTTTATTGTTGCTTTGAGGAGTGGAAATAGCAGTGTTAGAGTTGATGCAGCTAAAGTGCT
>JBCNVC010000057.1:0-10444 GCA_039630395.1 Candidatus Kryptonium sp.
CAAAGCATCCGAAATTTGTAAAAAACTCGGAATCAAAACATACTTCTTTATGATGGTTGGCTATCCCAGTGAGGAGCTTGAAGATTTAAAACTTTCAGTAAAACTTTTAAGAGAAACTCTTCCTGATCAATTCAGCACGACGATTGCTTACCCATTGCCGGGCACAAAATTTTATGAACAAGTTAGAGATAGATTGATGTTTGAATCGCAAGATTGGATGATTGACTGGGATTATACAGCAGAGAACAAACTTTTATTTAGACGCGAGAAATATGATACCAAATTTTATAAATGGGTTATAAGGTGGTTTCATAGAGAATGGAAAGATGCTTGGTTTCAGGCAGGTAAAAAAGCATCAATCGTTGAAAAATTTAGAAACAAGGTTGAACTCATTCTTTAATGGCAAAGACATCTAATTCAAAAGTAGTCCAATTTCAACCAGCGGAGGGTAGATGAAAGGTAATATTATGAAACATAAATTTTTTGGAATCTTTACGCTCCAATTTACGACAATAATAGAAAACCGGAGGAATACTTAAGAATTACTAATCTGAAAATTCTGAAAAGATATTTTCAACCCGGACAAAACCTAATTGAAATTGGCTGTGGCACGGGAGAAGAAGCAAAAGAGACGATAAAACATGGCTGTAAGCTTGTCCTTGCAGATTTATCTATTGAGATGTTGAAAGTTGCTAAAACTAAACTTGATTCAAACGCTAAGTTATTAAACTTGCCCGCAGAATACATTGATTCATTCAAAATTCAATTTGATGGTGCGTATTCTTCATTTGGGGTTTTAAATTGTATCTCTGATGTACCATATTTTTTCAAAAAACTTCACAAAATTTTGAAACCTGGTTCATTTTTCATCGCTTCATTTATAAATCGCTGGTATTGGGGTGATTTTATATTTTTCACACTTGGGACAACTAATTATCTGAAAAAACGATTAAAAGGCTGGGGAATATATCACACTTGATGGCAAGGAATATGATGTGAGCGCGAGATTTTATTCACTAAACGATATAAAAAAATTTTCCAAAAATTATTTCACCATAAAGAAAGTTTACGCCTTGCCATTTCTACTGCCACCAGCTTATTTAAAACCACAAGAACGATTGCCAGAGAAACTTTTCAAATTCCTTCAAAAAATTGAAAACTCCATCAATCATTACTTTCCATTTAACTATTTTGGTGAGCGAACCGTCGTAGTTTTTCAAAGGGTTGGGTGAGTAACTAAACTACGAACTTAACACTCCAACTTTTTGGAAACTATCTATATAAACCGTTTTTATAAATATATTCTTCAACTTCTGGGACCACGAGGTACCTTATTGATTTCCCTAATTTAACCCTCCTTCTTATTGCCGAAGCTGAAATTTCTATGTTTGGCACCGTGATAAATGTTGCAAAATTAGAAAAGTCTGAAATCGGAATTGTATAGCCGAAACGATTGAAAACGATAAGATGAACTTTTTTCACGATCTCGTTCGGGTCCTTCCAAGTGTGAAACTCTTTGAACTGATCTACGCCCATTAAAAGATAAAAACTATTTTCCGAAAAATTTTCAACTAAATAATTTACCGTTTCAACCGTGTAAGAAATTCCACCTCGTTTTATTTCAATATCCGAAACCTCAAAAAAAGGGTTATCTTTTATTGATAGTTTTACCATTTCAAATCTATGCTGTGGGCTTGCTATTTGTGAGAGATATTCTCGCGTTTGTTTGTGCGGTGGGCTTGCACATGGAACAAAAATAATCTTGTCAAGATTTGCTTCCTCTCTTATGATTTCCGCTATGATCAAGTGCCCGATATGTGGTGGATTAAAAGTGCCACCAAAAATTCCAACCCTCATTCAGTCAAAAACAGTTATTTTTCTTTTCTTAAAGAGATTTAAAATAGCCGATCTCGTCCTCTTGAAATCGTCACCCTTGCTATAATTTATAACTTGAACAAAAACCTTTTTTAAAGATTCAATATCAAACGCATACTCAATTCTCCTTAACGGAACATAAAGAACATCAATCTCGCTCGCAAATTTTAATATGTTAATCTCATCGCATTCATTCTCCAAACCCATCAAAAATTTTTCGTGCATCTTTTTCAAACCGATCAATTTGTTCGGATTATCTCTGTAAATTGATGTAACTATGACATCATATTTATGCGTCATAACTTCATAAGCATTGTTTATCCACGGTATTGGATAAATGAAACTTGAAATTTCAAGTAATACTACAAATTTACGTTCTTCTTTAAATGCCCTTGAAATGCTTTCGAAATAGATATTACCATTACCCTCAACTATTGATGCTTTAACCCGAAGCGGGAAAACCTGAACCAAAAGATCGCAGGTCTCATAATCAGGAAAATAAACATAAACATTAGTATTTCTACTTCTCTGAACATAATATTCGCTCGTATCGTGAAGAATTGCCTTGTAGATTTCAAGTTTTTCCTCGAAAGAAAAGCTATCATCTACTTTTAAATTGTTTAGTCTCGCCGGTAAAATTACAAGCGCCTTTTCCGTTTGAAGCATAAGTAAGGAGAAATTTTTTATTTTAACTCATTGACATTATGGCATCTGCAAGGCGATTTGGGTTTTTGCTTGAAATCACGATTTTTTCAAGACTTACAAGCTTTCGCATCACCCCTCTCTGCGGATGTTTTTCCTGTAGTTCAATTTCAACACCTTTATCACCAGAATAGACATAGGCAATAGTCCCAAATGTTGCTCTCATTCCCCAGCCACCATATTTTTTCCACAACTTTTCTTCAACAACTTTGACATTTTTGATCTCATCTTTTTTAAGCTTAGTCATTGTCTTTCCAAAGAAACCAAGTTTTACTACTAACTCGTTCCATTTTACAATAACTGTTATTTTACCTATAAAGCCAATCAACAAGGCTTCAAACAAAAAAGCGCCTAAAATCGCAAGGATGACCTCGCCTTTTTCAAGAAGTTCGGGGTTCATAAAAAATAGAACAAACACAAAGGGAATCCAGATGAAAAAAAGGAGATAAAACCATATTGGGAAGGTTTGCTCCTCCTTATATAAAAGCCCAGATATAGTTTCCATCCATAACTCCTTTTTGTTTTTCAATGTTCTTTCGGATAAATAAATTCACATTTATAATTTCGCTTTTTTTAATTTCGGATGCAATTTTAAGCTTTATCAAATTCTCACATTTGACGATAAAACAATCTTCTGTTTCATCGTCCTGCTTACTGAAATCTCTCGCAATTAAATTTTTTCTAAATTTTTACCCGTTAATTCGTAAATTTTTGCACCCTTATTTTCTATCCTCATTAGAACTTCGCCCAAAAGAATGGCATCAAAACCAGCATCTAAAATTTTTAGCACATCTTCCCTTTTACAAATCCCACCTTCACTAACCTTGATGACATCATCCGGAAGAAATTTACAAAGCTCAATTGATCTATTTATATCCGCTTGAAATGTTTCAGGATCTCTATTATTTATTACGATCAATTTTGGATACGGCGAAGTTTTCAAAACCCGTGCTATATCATGTTTATCAAAGACCTCGACAAGAACATCAAGCTCAATTTCTTTAGCAAGTTGTAGATAATCCTCAAGTTGAACATCATCAATTATCTTTACAATCAAAAAAATCGCATCAGCTCCAATATATTTTGTCTCATAAATTTGGTATTCGTCAATGATGAAATCTTTTCTTAAAACAGGGATATTCACACTGCTTTTGACCTGTGATAAATGTTGTTTTCTTCCACCAAAAAACTTAAAATCCGTCAAAACAGAAATTGCACTTGCTCCTGCCATTTCATATTCCTTAGCAATCGTAGCTGGAGCAAAATTATAAGAGTTCCAAATTCCAGAATAAGGAGATCTATTTTTTATCTCTGCGATTATTTTCAATTGTTTTCCCTTCCTCAAAGATGCAAGCAAGCTAAGATTTTTATACATTGGCTGGTTAATAAGTTTTCTTAGATCTTTCAACGGTAATATCTCTTTTGATCTTTCAACTTCCGCTAATTTGTTTTTTACGATTTTCTCGAGAAAGCCCATTTATCTGACTTAGTTATTTTTAGTTCAATTATTTTTCTTTTTGATTTTTTAAGAACTTCAAAAACAATGTTTCCGAATTTTATTTTTTCACCTTCATTTGGGATTCGTCCGGCAAGTTTTGATACGAAGCCACCGATGCTTTCATATTCAGTCCCCTCTGGAATATCTTCCCCAAATTTCCGATTGAAATCACTTACAAGCATCCCCGCGTCAACGATGATTGAACCATCACTTAAGATCTCATAGTTTCTTTCAACTTGATCATATTCGTCGTGAATTTCACCTACTATTTCCTCAAGTATATCTTCAAGGGTGACAATTCCTTGAAATCCTCCAAATTCATCCACAACGATAGCGATATGGATTTTATTTTTTTGTAATTCTCTTAACAGCTCGCTTATCTTCTTAGTTTCAGGGACAAAATATGCAGGTCTCAAAAGATCGTAAAGGACAAATAAATTTGGTTCCTCAATGTAGTTTATCAAATCCTTCGCATAAATCACACCAATTATATTATCAATCGTATTTTTATAAACTGGAAGTCGCGAATATCCCTCGTTAAGCACAACTTTTATTACTTTCTCGCGCGGTGCGTTTATATCAATGGCAACAACTTTCGTTCTTGGAACCATTATCTCTCGGACTGTTTTATCGTTGAATTCAAACACATTTCTAATGAGTGTATTTTCATCCGGATTTTCATCTGTTTGAATGCCGTGGATTAAAAACTCAAACTCACGCTTTACGATATCTACGTTTCTCCCAGGAAACATCATAACAAGTTTCTTCGGAAGAACGAAAGAAAATTTAAAAAGATAAAAAACAAAATGAAGCAAAAATTCTAATCTCTTGATTACTAATTCTGGATCTTTTTCAGATAAATTCTGCGCCAACCGAAGCAGATAAACTGAAAATATCGCAATTGCAAAAACGATCAAGAGCGAAGGTACTTTACCTTCCGACCATATTCCAAGCAGGACAAAGGCGGAAGCAAAAAGGAAAGTTTTGAGGCAAGAGTTAACAAATTTAAAACGATCGGGATTTTGTTTAAAAAGTCGTATTCTGCCAAAGAGTATGCGTTTAAGATTTTCCTCGCTTTCAAGCGTCAATATTGCAATTTCAAGCGCCGAGATCAAGATTCCACCTAAAATTAGAAAAAGAGAGATTATAAATGACATAAATTCAAACTTTCGCTAAAGCAGTAATTTTTTTACCGTTCAAAATTGGTTTTTTCGCAATCTCAACAACTAAAGATAAAAACTTAAGATGAAACTTGCTCAACAATAACTTCAAAAGCAAAGGAACTTTTGTTAAATTTAATCCGCATAATTTAAATTATCAAATTTGATGATTTAGGAATTTGCAAGGAAGATGTCCCCAAGCTTTCTTGATTTCTTCGCGCGCCAAAGGTTTCTAAATTAAGAAATGATTTCCTGCACGCTAACATGTTTTAAGGTGTTACTAAAAAGCAAAATGTGATTAAACTTTCTAAAAGCAAACATAGCTTCGTCCTAATTGAACTAATAAAATCTTTTGGTTATATTTACACTTGCGAACCGACAAAATCGGTTTAACAAAAAGAAATAAGGACATTTAAATGCACGCAAAAAATAACACTATGAAAGCAGTCATCAAACCAACCCCCTACCCAAACAAGGAATGGGAAAAAGGATTAATCCTCACCGAGGTTCCAGTACCTGAGATAACTGATCCAAGAGAAGTAAAAATTGAGGTCGTTTCAGCGGCAATATGTGGAACAGATGTTGGAATTTACAACAGCAAGCAGTCTCTAAAAGACGAAATGATCTTAAACACAACGCCGTATGTCATCATAGGACATGAGTTCGCGGGCAAAATTGTTGATGCTGGAGATGTTGCAAGAAAGCATTTAGCAGGTCTTTTGATCGAAAGATCATACGAGGATGAAACTCTTAGCAATTTTATTGGAAAAAGAACGATTGATGAACTCGCGAAAGATCCTGACTTAATTGCTGTATTAAGGGAAAATTTTATAGTTTCTGCTGAAATGCATATAACTTGTGGAAGATGTCATCAGTGTCGCATGGGTCAAAAACATGTCTGTCAAAACACTAAGATAAAAGGAATTCACGAGGATGGAATTTTCACTAAATATGCAAAAGTGCCAGCGGAAAACATAGTGCTTTTTAAGAACGGTGAGCTTCCTGTTGAAATAATCGCGTTCATGGACGCAATTGGAAATGCAGTTCATACTGCCCAATCTGTTAACTTGATGGGTCAGACCGTCGCGATCCTCGGCTGTGGGGTCCAAGGACTCATGGCAACTGCGATTGCAAAGATGAGTGGTGCTTCTAAAATTTTTGTCACAGATGCATCAAAACCTGGAACAGGAGCAACCCACGAGAAAATTGTTGAAAAGAGGTTTTCAATAGCGAAAAAATTTGGTGCGGATTATTGCTTCGATGTGGCAATTCCAGAAGAAAGAGAGAAATTTATAAAAACTGTTAAATCTGTAACTGGCGGAACAGGTGTTGATGTGGTCTTTGAAATGTCAGGAAACTATAAAGCTTACCAAGACGCATTTGAAGTCATAAGAATGGGTGGAACGATCTCGCTTTTGGGTCTTCCCGAAGGTGACTTTAACATTGATTTTTCAAAAAATGTAATTTTTAAAGGGATCACAATTCACGGAATAATTGGCAGAAAAGTTTTTGAGACATGGGAAATAATGCGTGCTCTGTTAAAAGGTGGACTTGCGGATAAGATTCTTGAAACTGGATTTATAACTCATCAACTACCACTTGAAAAATTTGAAGAGGGCTTCAACGCAATAAGAAATGGCGATGGATTAAAAGTGATTTTAAAACCTTAAAAACAAAATCATTCAAAATAAAATGAACTACACACAGGTTTTAACAAACGAACTTAACAGATTACACGCGACAAAAACATTCAAAAAAGAAATACCACTTTTAAGCGAACAAGGCGGAGTTGTTAGAGTAGACGGAAGAGAAGTTATAATGCTTGCTTCAAATAATTACCTTGGACTTGCATCGCATCCAAGAATAAAAGAAGCTGCAATTCGTGGAATTAAAGAATATGGCTATGGAGTTGCATCAGTTAGGTTCATCTGTGGAACACAGTCAATTCATAAACAACTTGAGGAAAAGATCGCAGAATTTGTAGGAGCGGAAGATTCAATCCTCTTTTCATCTTGTTTTGCAGCAAATGAGGGATTTTTCGCCTCAATTGTGAATGAATCGCTCGGATATGAAAACTACAAAGATGTGATTTACAGCGATAGATTGAATCACGCAAGCATAATTGATGGCATAAGATTGTGCAAACCTGAAGTTGTTGATAAAAAAGTTTATCCACACGGTGATTGGAAAGCACTTGAACAAATGCTTGAAGAGGACAAAGATAAAGATTACCGATTTAGGATAATTGCAACTGATGGGGTTTTCAGCATGGAAGGCGATATGGCGCCATTGCCTCAGCTTATAGAGCTTGCGAAAAAATATAACGCAATTTTATTTGTTGATGATTCACACGGACTTGGAGTAATAGGAAAAACCGGTAGAGGAACGGCAGAAGAGCTCGGCGTATTTGGTCAAGTTGAAGTCATCTCTGGAACGCTTGGTAAAGCAATAGGTGGCGCAGCAGGTGGATTCATCAGCGGTAAAAAAGAATTAATTGAATATCTAAGACAAAAGTCAAGACCTTACACATTCTCAAATTCCCTTCCTCCCGCTGTTGTAATGGCAACGATTGAAGCAATAAAAATGCTTGAGGAGGATACATCGCTTGTTGAAAAATTGAAAGAAAACACGATGTACTTCAGGCGCGAGATCAAAAATCTTGGTTTCAAAATCCTTGATGGAACTCATCCGATCGTCCCGATAATGCTTGGCGAAGCATCACTTGCAATGGATATGAGCGAGGAACTTTTGAAAGAAGGAGTTTATATAAAAGGCTTGTGGTATCCGGTCGTGCCGAAAGGTGAGGCAAGATTAAGAGCCCAAATTTCAGCTGCCTTATCAAAAGACGACATTGACAGGGCATTGGAAGCCTTCAAAAAAGTAGGTAAAAAATTGGGTGTGATTTAATAGTGGATTTTGAAAAGCGGTGAATTGAATTTTTGGAAATTGCGTTTACCTTCTCGCAAAAGAAAATTTCAACTTTAATTACGAATAATCAGCCCGATTGTTTTATTAGGAAAGATCGGCAGAGTTAAATTGAAAAAACTAATTAAGGCACCATTGGAAATTCACCTTTGCGTCCACTGCTGAATTTGAAAAAACGATATTAAGATGATAGATGTCAAAATTGAAATTTAAATCGCTTGAGGAGCTTAACAACAAGATAATAGGCTGCCGTAAATGCTTACGACTTGCTAAATGGCGTGAGAAAATCGCGAAGGAAAAAGTATCGAGATTTAAAAACTGGGATTATTGGGGGAAACCCGTCCCAAGCTTTGGAGATAAAGAAGCCGAGATTTTGATCGTTGGGCTTGCTCCCGCTGCGCATGGCGGAAATAGAACTGGGAGAATGTTTACAGGTGATAGAAGTGGCGAATGGCTTTATAGAACCTTGTTCAAATTTGGTTTCGCTAATCAACCTGAATCAACATCAAGAGATGATGGTTTAAAACTTAACAATTGTTATATAACAGCTATCGTCCGTTGTGCTCCGCCAGAAAATAAGCCAACTAAAAAAGAGATTGAGAATTGCAACATATATTTAAAAAACGAAATTGAACTTCTCAAAAATGTAAAAATAATTATCACGCTCGGACAGCTTGCGTTTTCAACGATCGTGAAAACATTATCCAACTTCGGATTTGAAAAAGTAAACGGAGATAAAATTTTTCGCCATGGAAATGAATTAACATTTACTAACAAAAAGAGCAATAAAACTATAAATTTGATCTGCTCTTATCATCCAAGCCAGAGAAATACTTTCACAGGGAAGCTAAATCAAAGAATGTTTGACAAGATTTTCGCAAGAGCACAAAATCTTTTACTTGATAATGCAAATCATGCTTATTTACCATAAAATATTTTCAACTTCGTTTTATTTCTCAGGGCAAGGTCAACCTATACGAACAATATTTTTCAATACATCACTATAAACCCGGGTGAAGCAATCTATAAAAATAGAGATTGCTTTATTGCATTAGCTCATCGCAATGATAATCAATCGGTCACTGCGAACAAACGATAATTAATCAACCATCATGAGCAAAAGCTCGGAAATAAAACAAAAAAGCCCCGACAAATGTCGGGGCTAAAAAATTTGCAAAGTTTTTTGTCAAGATTCTTTCAGGGCATTTATCAATTCTTGAACCATTTTCTTCCCGTCCCCAAAGAGCATCAAAGTATTATCAGCTGCGAAAAGTGGGTTCGGTATCCCTGCAAATCCCGGCGCCAAGCTTCGCTTTATAACGACGACCGTCTTTGACTTATCAACATCAAGAATTGGCATTCCTGCTATTGGGCTGTTTGAATCAGTTCGTGCAAGCGGATTTACAACATCATTCGCACCAATTACGATGGATACATCAACTTGCTCAAATGTTGGGTTTATCTCATCCATTTCCTTTAATTTTTCATACGGTATATTCGCCTCGGCAAGTAGAACATTCATATGTCCAGGCATTCGCCCAGCAACAGGATGAATTGCAAATTCAACTTCAACACCTTTTGATTCCAAAACTTTCATTAAGTCTCGCACTGCAAACTGTGCTTGTGAAACGGCCATTCCATAACCCGGAACGACTACAACGCGTCGCGCATTCTCAAGAAGCATGGCCACTTCTTCAGGTGAAGCTGATTTTATCTTTCCTCCATAAACCTTGTCCTCATCCGTATCAGAAACTATTTCACCAAATCCTCCAAATAAAACATTTGTCAAAGATCTATTCATTGCTTTACACATAAGATTTGTAAGTATGATCCCAGACGCCCCAACAAGCGAACCAGAGATTATCAAGACATTATTATTCAAAACAAAACCAGTTGCACACGCTGCAAGTCCAGAATACGAGTTAAGCAAAGAAATAACGACAGGCATATCTGCACCACCGATCGGGATTGTAAGAAGTATTCCAAGAATGGAAGCCGTGATTATCAAATACCAATAATAGCTCATTTCTTTACTAATTCCGAAGTAGATACCAAGTATGATTGAAGCAAGCGCAAATAAAATTTTAACTATTTGCTCACCCTTATATCTTATTGGTCTTTCTTCAATTAACCCCTCAAGCTTGGCAAATGCAACCATGCTCCCCCAAAATGTCACCGCACCAATTATTCCTGAAGCTACCGTCGCAACTGTTTCCTGCGTTCCCAAAATTTTGTTTAATTCCATCGCTTCAATAAACGCGAGTGCAGCAACAAGAGCAGATGC
>JBCNVC010000058.1:0-10187 GCA_039630395.1 Candidatus Kryptonium sp.
GAAAGCTGCAATCCCATTTCTCGTTGAATCTCCAACCTTTTGTATATCCCCACCGACAATTAATATCGTGTCAATTATTGCTATTGATCTAATTCCTATAAAACCAGTAACAATAGAATCAGTTTTCCAAGGCAAAATTCTTCCTGTTCTCGCATCAAATGCTGCGATATAAGTCCTGATGGAATCCCCAATTTTAGTAAAATTACCAACGGCAAAAAGTATTGTGTCAACAAGTAAAAGATTATTATAGTCGTTTCTACTTGAAGTAATTGGGGGTGGATTAAAGTTTAAATCAATGCTTCCATCTGAATTTACATGCAAGATTCCATTAAATTTTCTAATAGTTCCGCTTTTTTCCATAATTTCAATAAATCCCCCACCTGAACACATATAAAATCCACCGCTATTATCAGGAATTAATTTTGTTATACCGTAATTCCCAACTCTAATAACTCTAAACATATTAAGATCGACATCCCCAGTTAATGTATCAAATACCCCGAAAGGACCTATTGGAGGACCCCAGAAATAGAAAGAGCCTCCAACGAAAACCGTATCACCATGAGCAAGTATCGTTCTAACTTGTCCATTTGGAACATCGGGATTTTGAAAAAGTTGAAAGACAAGACCTTCTTGAGAATAAGAGTTTGAAAGTATGGCGAAGAATAATGATACGAATAAAATAACTTTTTTCATTTTTACATCCCGTTTTTGGTTTTAAAACCTAAACCCCAAGCAAAGGCTTGGGGTTATTGTTTTACTTAATCAACATCATTTTCTTTACACTTATAAACTTACCAGCCTCAATTTTATAGAAATACACGCCGCTTGAATAGCCAGTTAAATCAACATCAACTTTATATCTTCCGGCGTCAAACTCTTCATCAAGAACTCTTTTAACTTCCCTTCCAAGAACATCGTATATCACAAGCTTGATATGTTCTCTTTGTGGAATCTCAAACTCTATCTTCGTGCTTGGGTTAAATGGATTCGGATAGTTTTGGTAAAGTGCAAACTTTGAAGGAATGATATCATCATCTTTTTCAACGCTTGTTGCTGTGTATGGAATCCACCCGATGAGTGTATACCGAAGCGCTTCTCCTAAAGCAAAGTAAACTCTATTTTGACTTTCATCTGGATATAATATCTTAAAACTATGCATAAACGGTATCTCGGTTGATCTAAGAGCTCTTAGTAAACCATAATCAGCTAAATCGTAAAAGCGGACATTTCTAAAGTTATCAAGCGAATTTAGGTAGTAAATCTTTCCTGTACTATTATACCCAAGCAAATGAATATTTCCATTTTTATCTCTTTCCATTAAAACGCATTGTGTTTGCTGAAGGTTTGTATACAACCCTGTTGATGGTGGTATGAGAATTATTGAATCTTGCATAACCCTATACTTGTAAACCAAGACATCTCTGTAAGTTACGGAACCAAAAGAGTACGAAGAAACGATATCAAAAACATGCATAACTCCATTTCTATCAACGGCAAAAGCTAATTTGTTTCCTCCGCCGAATCGGTCGTCTATGCTCTGTGAAACGCCAATTAATTCTTTAGGACGAGTGAAGCCATTTAAATTCCCATAAGTTGAATAAACTCTTGGTGGACTGTATGGTAAATAGACTACATAAGCGTTTCCATTTGGAGCTGCCTTTACACTAATCCAATAAGGTGAAGCTATAACTGAAATAGTATCTCCAACATTTATTGGATTTGCGAAACTTCCAGATGAGTTGTTCGTGTAACGAATCACAGCTCTGGGGTAATCAACGGGTTTCAGATAAATAAAATGAACAATTCCGTTATCATCAATATCAAAGTCAAAGGTTTGAAGCGGATTAACTGTATCGCTTTCAGCAGTGATCCTATAACCACCTTCAACGCGTAGATCTGGCGTTATCTTGTAATAATACCAGTGCCCTAAATCTACACCTACTGTGGTATTATAACCCAAAACTTTAAATATAAGCGTATGGATATTTTGATTTCTATCAACTTTAACGATCGGAGTTGGTGTTGTATACCTTGGTCTTAATCCAATTTTGGCTGGCACTAAAACTCTTCTTATCTTCGAAGTATCAATAGCAGTAACGAATTCATTACCTCTTTGCTCTAATTCGTAAAAATATATCGCTCCCGTTGTATCGTTTACTTCAATATATCCTGCATTGGCTTGAGGATGGAGTAGGAAAAATTTAGAATCTAATTTTACAATATCAAAAATAGATCTCGCAGCTCGATAAAATCTGTAGGGAAGAATATATCTATATGTAAAACTTTGTTGCTTTTGTCTAACTAAATACTCTGGAAAGTTAAATAAAATTGTAGCGTCATTTGCATTAAGCGCAGATATACTAGCAACATAATTTGGAGATATACCCGCCATATCTGTAGAAAGGATTGGTACAAACATAGAGTAATTAATCCTATGAAGAGGCGTGTTGTTAGAAAAATCTATGGGAAGTTGAGTTGATGAAAATAAATAGTAATCCGCAGATGATGTGCTATTAATTTTTAAAACATGTAAATTATTTTGCTGATCTAACGCAAAAACCGAGTTATCAAGTGAAGTTCCAATATTCACATAACCCATAGTAGTTTCTATGAATATGTTTGCTGCTAAAACATGTCTATCGTTGTTATTTGCTATATGAAATGGGGGTTGAACTACTGCAGGTGGGGCACTGCGGGGTCTAACTACAGACGATGTAAACTCGCTAATAAGTTCATCACCTTGGGCATTTATATCAAATTTTTGAAGGGCATAACGGTAAGAAAGAAGAGAGTCTTGAACGAATTGTATAGATAGAGTATTGACAAACAAGTGTTTATTTGAAAATGGATATACATAGGTTCTATACCACCCAGAAGTAGGTATAGTGATACTTCTAAATTTATGGGATAATCCAGCTTGCGGATTTGGATTTACAAGCTGTGTCCAATTAATCCTGTCGCTATGATATTGGATATAATTGATAACTATTTGATTATCATCAGTTCTAAGTGCGTTTATTTTAAAAGATTGATACCACAAAGTATCTCTGCGAATGTAATAAACTGTGTCAATTTGGGAATTCGTATAGAAAAGATGCGCGACATGGAAACCAGTAGATTGCTCAATATATGCAAATCCTATGTGAATTACGCCAGATTGATCGATAACAAAGTCATACTGCGTTGGTTCATAAAATGTCACCGAGGCAAATCTTATGTCTGCGCGAGCAATTGGTTTAAACGAACCAAAATATCCATTTTTATCGTTAACTTCATAAAATCTTTTGCTATCGCAAGTTAATATACGAACATTGCCAGACGGATCGTATTTTACTCTGCTACGGTATTGAAGCCGATGTGTAGAAAGTGGGGGATACGCTTCATCAACACAGTGATATTGAATAATTTGAGAATAGAGAATAATTGGGATTAAAAAAAGGAATGAGTATATGGCTATCCTTTTAATCATGATTGCATACCTCATTTATTTTAATTTTGCCACATTTTAAATTTAAGCAATTTCAATAAGTTTTCCTTGTGAGTTACATCACAGATGAAATTTGCTAAGTTCCCAATGCTAAATGTTAAGCAAACCCTTTATCGCTTTACATCTTTTGAAATTAAAACTTGAAAAATCTATGTTGGTTTTTTAAATTTAACAAAAATGGAGTTTTCAGCTCAGTGGACTATCTTGAACAAAATGAATGGGAAAGCCTGAAAGAAAAATTTATTCAAATAGCCGAAAGTAAAATAAGGGATATGAGAAAAGCACTTAGTGAGAAAAACTTTTCTTTAATTCAAATTTACTCACATCAACTTAAAGGTAGTGGTTCTTCCTTTGGGTTTGATGAAATAACTGAGATTTCGGCACAAATAGAACATAAGTGCGTCAATAACTCATTTGAAGAGATAGAAAAATTGATTGAGCAACTTTGTATGATCGTTGAATCTTATAAATCAAAAACCTAAAAAAATGATCTTAAGTTTGCTTTCTCTATTTTTCTCACTTTTTCCTCAACCCCAAATTGAAAATGTTAAAAATTACGCTGTTTGTTATTCTAAAATTTCATTTGATGAGACAAAGGACTTCGAACTTTTAATCCTTGACCCCGATCATTACACGATAGATGAAGTGATGGAGTTGAAAAGATCTGGAGCAATTTTAATAGCATATCTTAACATAGCTGAATTTGAGACTTACCGAAACTTTTCTATCCCTGATTCTTTAATAATTGGTAGAAACCCGATTTGGGAAGATCATTTTTATGTTAACATTTCATCCGAGGTGTGGCAAAATTTAATTTTTAATGAAATCATTCCGAAAATTATATCAAAAGGATTTGATGGATTTTTCCTTGATATGATAGATATAGTCCAAATTTTCCCACACTTTAAAAACGATGTAATAAAGATTGTTAAATTGATAAGAGCCCAAAATGAAGGAAAAATTATAATAACAAATAATGGATGGGCTTTGCTTGATACATTGAAAAATTATGCGGATGGATTTTTGATAGAAGGACTTTTTACAAGATATGATTTCCAAAAGAAAAAGTATTTCGTTCGGTTTGAAAAGGAATATAAAGAAAAGGTTAAAGTTTTGAAATCTACTGGTAAGAAGATTTTCACGCTTGATTTCTTACCGGAAAAAGATAATAGAAGAAAGTTTGTAAGGAACCTTTCACTACATTATGGATTTACGCCGTATGTGTCAACCATAGAATTAAATAAGATCTACAAATGAATCTGGAAATCAGAGAGAAACTAGGAGCTGAAAAAATTTCTGAGTTAAGAACAAGATTGAAAAGCTTTTTAATATCAAATGAAGTTGAATCGGAAATTGCTGATGATGTTGAGCTTGTGATAAGTGAAATGCTGACAAATGTTTATAAACATTCATATAAGGAAAACGATGGCGATGTTATAATAAAAGTTTACCTTGATGATGGAAAGATTGAAATTTCAATAAGAGATTTTGGTATAAAATTTTCACCAGAGAGCGTAAAGGAGCCAGATCCAGATGCTCTGGCGGATCATGGTTATGGTCTATATATAGCAAGCTACATCATGGACAAAATTGAATACATCCTTTCTCATGAGGTTGGAACAGAGGTAATTTTAACAAAGTACCTAAGGAGAAATGGTTGATGTATGTTTAATACTTGAGGGGACTTATCCATATGTTTCTGGTGGAGTTTCTAAATGGACACATGCGCTTATCAGCAATTTAAAGCATATAGATTTTGCAATAGTCCATCTTTTCGCAGATGAAAGAAAAGAAGCGAAATTTAAAATACCAAAAAATGTAAAAGATATAGTTGAAATAGATGTAAGAGATGGGGTTGGATATAAATTTAATTTTTACGATCTACTTGACATTGTACCAGAAGCCAAAGTTTATCATAGTCTGTCAACTGGATTTGCTGGACTTTTAGGGCTACAGGTTAAGTTGGCAAAGAAAAAACCTTGGATCTTAACCGAACATGGTTTGTATTGGAAAGAACTTGAATTTGGAGTTGATGAGGTTGAATGTGGCTTTAAAATTTTCAAAAATTCAAGCGATAAAGAAAAAGCTTGCGTTGAAAGAAGAGGATATTTGCAAATTTTCAAGAACATAGCTAAAACTTGTTATCTTGAATCTGATTTAGTAACCACAGTTTGTAAATATAACCTTGAACAGCAAATAAGTCTGCTTGGTGATAAATTGTCTGTGGACCTACTGAAAAAATTTTATTTAATTGAAAACTTTGTTGAACCTGAGTTTTTTGATATCCCTACTAAATTTGAGAAAAATAATAGAGTTGTCAGCTTTATCGGTAGAGTTGTGCCAATTAAGGATGTGAAAACATTTATAAAAGCAATGCCGTTAATTCTTGAAGATGTGTATGATGTTAAATTTTTAATTGTTGGTGATTTAACGCAAGATATTGAATATACTAATGAATGTCTTAATCTTGCGAAAGAACTTAGACTTGATGATAAAGTTTCTTTTGTTGGTGAGGCGCAGGTCATTGACTATCTTAAAATGAGCGATGTTCTTGTTTTACCGAGTGTAAGTGAGGGACAACCATTTGTTGTGCTTGAAGCAATGGCTTTAGGAATTCCCATAGTTGCAACGCCCGTTGGCGGAGTCCCTGAACTTGTTTATGAGAGTGGTTTTGAATGTGGAGTTTTATTTAAAATCGGTGACCATTACGATCTCGCACAAAATGTAGTTAAAATTTTGAACGACAAGGCACTGTGGGAAAAGTTATCTGAAAATGGAATAAGAAAATCAAGAAGGTTTACATTGCAAAAATTTATTGAAAGATACGAGAAAATTTATTCTATGTTTTTGAGTCCGAAAAATATTGAAATGGATTAAAAGAACATATTGGATCAAATATAAACTTCTAAGCGAGGGCGAATGGAAAGACGCTCAATTCTCTTTGAAACCGAAGGAACTTATCCATTTGTCGGCGGAGGTGTGAGCACCTGGGCTGATATACTTGTGAATAATTTGAAGGATTTCGATTTCTATATCTATGCTGTGACTGGAATGCCATATGCTGAGTATAAGTATAAACTCCCACAGAATGTCAAGTTCGTTCGTCAAATTCCGTTATGGGGTTCTGAGGAGCCTTTTGAGGATATATTTTTTGAAATCCCATTTTCAAGCATCTATATAAGAAAAACCAAAGTTAACGAAAGGATTATTTTACGCAAGTTTATACCGATATTTATTGAATTCCTTTCTTCACTTATGAATCCGTTTTCCGATCCTGAAGAATGTGCTGGTTACATATGGTTGATGCATAGGTATTTTAGTGAGTATGACTATAAACAAACCTTTAAAAGTTTCGCCGTATGGCAGGAGTTCAAGCGGTTTGTCGTTTTAAGCTATTTTAAAGACAACCCGTTTCTTGTGGAAGACGAAATGCCAACAGTTTATGACTTAACTCTTACAATGAGATGGCTATATCATTACTTAATGCCTTTATATGTTGATGTCCCAGAAGTTGATTTAAGTCATGCCAATACCTGCTGGTTTTTGCGGGCTTCCGAGCATCGTTGCGAAGATGCGAGATGGGACTCCACTTGTTGTAACTGATCATGGTAGTTTTCCGCAAGGGAAAGATATATAGGAATTGGGAGTGAAAAAAATCTAAGCTTTTTCGCAAAGAAGTTTTTAATAAACCTTTCTATACTCGTTTCAAAAATGCTTTATAAGCTTGCTGATAAAGTTCTGCCTGTATCTAGGTCGATATAACTTGGGAGAGAATTTTTGGAGTAGATTATGGGAAGATAGATGTAATTTATAATGGTGTTGATCCCGAAGTCTTTAAGCCTAAACCGAAACCGGAAAAAGCAAAAAAATTCCCGAATAGTTGTTGCTGTGGCAAGAATTATGCCTCTCAAAGATATTGAAACGATGATAAGAGCCAGCGCTATCGTAAGAGAAAAAATTCCAGATGTTAAGTTTATAGTTTATGGTTCCACAGATACCGATCCAGTTTATACGAGGAAATGTCAGCTTTTGATAAGGGAGTTAAGACTTGAAAATACATTTATACTTGCGGGGCATCATCCTAAGCCGAGTGAGATTTACAATGAGGGTGATATTTCAGCGCTATCAAGCATATCCGAAGGATTTCCATACGCTGTGATTGAATCAATGGCTTGCGCAAGACCAGTGGTTGCAACTGATGTCGGTGGCGTAAGAGAAGCTCTTGAAGGATTTGGTATAGTCGTAAAGCCTCGTGATCCCAAAGCTCTTGCTGAAGGAATAATTAAACTTTTAACTGATCATGAGCTTAGAGAAACTCTTGGAAGAAGAGCAAGGGAAGAAGTCCTTGCAAAGTATAGGATTGATTTAAACATTGATGCTTATAGGAGAATTTATAATGAACTTGCTCGACCAAAAAGGCTTGCACTATGAGGGAAGATCTGTTGCAACATACCGAAAGAAAAATTCAAGAAATTAATTTCGTAAAAAAAATTGAAAAAGTTGCAGATGAAGTTATTGAAAAAATTGGCAATCCTGTAGATGTTCTTCAAGTTGCAGCGGTAATTGAAAGTTTGGGCTATAGGCATGCTGATTGCTTGGTGGAATTTGGAAAAGAAAACATATTTGAGTTAAGCAAAGATGTCTATAAAATCTGTAAGTTGAAGCTAAGAGCCGATAAAAAAGCGAAATTAAAAAGAGAATCTTTTTTATTTGTTAGGAAAATTTGGAGGTTTGTAAAGTATTACTTTTCAGGGCTTGCCTTGGGTTTCCCGATAGCAACGCAAATTGGGTTCATTGTTTTTACTGGCTATTCTCTTTGGGCATGGGTAAGGTTTACAGAACTACAAGCTACTATCGTTGCTTTTGGAACTATTTTAAGTTTTCTTACAACGGGTGGATTCACGCAGGTTATGGGTAGAGAGGTAACATATTATTTAAGTATGGAAAATAAGAAAACAGCGCGTGAGATAGCGCTTCAGCTTTTTAACTATGGACTTATCTTTACCATTGCAATCGCCATTGTTTTATTTGCTGTAAATTTTATTTTTGAACTTTTTCCAAGGAAATATCTTTATCTAATTCTTGCGTATTATTTTTTGCTTTCTATTTTGTGGCTTTCCACAAGCATGATTTATGCTGCGAAGCGAAAAATTTCAATCACTGTTATTCTATCAACTGGGACAATTTTTGTTATTTGGTTTCATAAATTTAAGGGTTTTTCAATACATTTTTCTCATTTTATTGGTTTGATCGTTGCCGATGTTTTGATGTATCTATGGGCAAGGTATATTTTCAGATTGAAAAAGGAAGAAAAAGAAGTTGAATATATTTCCTTGAAGGTAAAGCGTCCATCTGTGCTAACATATGTCAGTAGCCCGTTTTTTAAGTTTGGATTTTTTTATTTTTTGCTGCTTTTTCTTGATAGGATTGTCTCATGGACTGCTTATTCAAAAGGAAAATTTTACTTTTTCTGGTTCAGGACTCCTTACGAACTTGGTATAGATTGGGCTTTGCTTTCTTTTGGGTTAACGCTTGCAGTGCTTGAATATGCGGTAAATGATTTTTCTGAATCCTTGATCCCAGTTCAAAAGAAATTTCCAGCGTATAAAATTAGATCCCACAATTTATGGTATTTTGACTTTTATTTTATCAAACTCGCCTTTCTTATGCTGTTTGGGGTGGTAAGCATAATCGTTGTCTATTTCGCTGTAATGCGATTTGGTGAGGTTTTTCAACATATAAAAGAAGTTCGTGAATTTTTTGCAAGCCCTGTGACATTCAAAGTTTATTACTTCGCTTCTATTTCATATCTTCTTCTTGCCATTGGTTTAATGAATAATTTACTTTTCTTTACTTTATGGAAGCCGAGCTTTGGACTTGATGCAATAAGAGTTGCAATTGTGGTCGATCTTGTCGTTGGTGTTTTAGCAAGTAGATTGATAAGCTGGGAATATGGAGTTCTTGGTTTTCTAACTGGTTCTTTTACATTTGCAATGCTATCAACTTACAAGATGTTTAAATTTATTCGCACATTTGATTATCAATATTATTCAGCATTTTAGAAATGTTTGAAGCTATAACCTACATAATTAAGCTTTACATTGGACTTTCTATCATCTCATATCTCATATTTAGATTGAGATTTTTGAGTGAATGTGAAGGTTTGGTGTGTTTGGGTAGATCTTTATATCAATTTCTATCTATCTTGCTCGTCATTCTCTTTATTTCGGTTAATTTGAAAGCGTTTGATGTTTTTTTAGTGATCACAGTTTTTCTTTTAATTGCAGGTGTTGATTATTTCCTTGCGAGGAGGAAAAAAGCGACGAGAATTAATTTTGTCAAGCTCACGATTAACCAAAAAATTTATGATTTTATTGATGGAGTTATAAAATTTGAATTAAAGAGCAAGAGTTTGAGAATAAGTATATGGCATTTTATCTACGCTTTGGTCTTTCTTCTTGGCTTGTTTTTGTTAGTGAGACCATCTATTTATAATCAATCACTTTTTTCAATTACTCAACACGCACATCTCGTTAAAATCACATCAATTCTTATGAATGACTACAAGGCAGGATTAGGTGATTTTGGAATGAATTCAATTTGTGCTTTTTTTTCTTCTGTCTTCGGCGTGAATCAATATACGGTTTTGCATTTATTTGGAGCGTTTAATTTTGGTTTATTGTTCTTAGGGATCTCC
>JBCNVC010000059.1:0-9673 GCA_039630395.1 Candidatus Kryptonium sp.
TTAAATTTTTATTTTGCCAAAAGTATTTCTCTTGCCTTGCGTAAATCTTCAAGAAGTGGTCGTTTCCATTGTTGATTTCTCAAAGCAGCTGCCGGATGATATGTTGCTATCATTTTTATTCCACGCCATTCAAAAATTTGACCCCGAAGCGAGCTAAGAGATGCATTTGTTCTTAAAAGTGTTTGCACCGGGAAACGACCAAGCGAAACAATTAACCTTGGTTTGATTATTTCAAGTTGTTTTATTAGATACGGACTACACGCTTCTATCTCGGATGGTTGCGGATCGCGATTGCCAGGCGGACGACATTTGAGGACATTGCATATGTAAACTTCATCCCTTCTAAAGCCAACACTCGCAAGAAGTTGATTTAAAAGTTGCCCTGCCCTTCCCACAAATGGTTCACCTTGTAAATCTTCATCAGCCCCTGGAGCTTCACCTATAAAGACAACTTCCGAGTTAGGATTCCCGACACCGAAAACAAAATTTGTTCTCATTTTACCAAGCGGACACTTAACACAATTTTTTATCTTTACTTCAAGTTCATCAAGTGTTTTTGCTTCCACCCAAGTTGGATCAACACCAAATAGCTCATTAGTTGTTTTTTCAACCAATTTTTCTTTAGGTTGCTCCTGTTCTTTTTCATCCATGATTTTGCTCTTCGGTAAAATTATTTCATCTCCAAACAAACTCTGCTGTTGAAGCAAATATCGTTTCGCCTCATCCAAAACTTTTCTCACTTCTTTTTTCATCTCGTTACCTCAACTTTTTTAAAAATCCTTGAGACCTTATCAAGAATTTTTTGTCCGACCTCATATTTTGTCATTTTCGGTAAGCTTTCAATCTCGCCATCTTTTGAAATTATTGTCACTATGTTTGTATCATATCCAAAACCCGAACCTTCCCCAAGAGTGTTAAGCACAATTAGATCAAGATTTTTCTCTTTTAGTTTTCGCATCGCATTTTCAATTGCATTATCAGTTTCAAGCGCAAAACCAACCAATATTTGATTTCTCTTATGTTCACCAAGATGTTTAAGTATATCTTTCGTTTTTCTCAATTTCAAATCAACTATTTCATCAGATAGATCTTCTTTTTTCAGTTTCTTCTCAAATTTATAAACAGGTGTATAATCTGCCACTGCAGCAGACATGATAACTACGTCAACCTCATCGTAAAATTTCATCACCGCCTCAAACATTTCATCGGATGTCACTACATCAATTCTTCTTACATTTTTGGGCGTGGCAAGTTGCGTTGGACCTGAAACCAAGATCACCTCAGCGCCACGATGTACAGCAGCTTTTGCTATTTCAAATCCCATTTTTCCAGAGGACCAATTTCCAATAAAACGCACTGGATCAATCGGCTCATAAGTTGGTCCAGCTGTGACGAGAAATTTTTTTCCTTTTAAATCAAATTTTAAATCAGCGAAAAACTCTTTGACAAACTCAATTATCTTTTCCGGCTCAGCCATTCTACCAACTCCAACGAGCCCACTTGCCAGCTCACCTTCTTCCGGATCAATGATTAGATAACCAAGCTCCTTTAAAGTTTTCAAATTTCGTTGCGTTATCTCATTTAAATACATATCAACATCCATCGCAGGAGCGAGCACAACAGGACAGCGCATCGCAAGGACAAGTGATGTCAAGAAATTATCTGCAATCCCGTTCGCGATTTTCGCAATTGTGTTAGCAGTCGCAGGAGCTATGATCATAAGGTCCGCCCACAAAGCGAGATCAATATGCCAGGTACGAGCTCCAGTCCCTTGCTGAGTTGATGGAGGAAACATATCAACAATAACATCATTTCCAGAAAGAGTTGAAAATGTTAAAGGGGTCACAAACTGCGTTGCGGATGGCGTCATGACAACCCTTACATCAGCTCCAAGCTTTTTCAAGCCACGAACAACATAACAAGTTTTATAAGCCGAGATCCCACCAGTTACTCCTATGATTATTTTCTTACCTTCAAGCATTTTAACCTCAAACTTTGAAGTTTGCTTAAATAAATTTAAAAAACCTAAACTATTGCTTTAATTTCCTAACCACAATATCCCAAATCTTAATTTAGCTACCACATATTCCACTGTTTTCTTCGTTCGCGTCGGTAATCAAAATTTAAAAAAATTTTTTCAAAAATAAAGCCGGAAAAGTTTAAACGATGGACTTCGCTATAATTTACCTTGAACTTTCACAATCCCAAATTTCAGAGAATATAAAACCATTAGATTTTCAAAAGATCAACTTTGTGAAGAGGTAAAAATTAATTTTGAGAATGTAACTTCCCCCCGCTTAAAATTTTAACTGCGAGATCGTAAACCTCCGCAATTTGGATATCGTTAATATCTCTTGTCTTTGACCAGATGAAAAATTTGTTTTTATTGATTGGGCACCATTGATATGGATTTGTTGGACCGAATAAAGAAATTACCGGCGTTTGAGTTGCACCTGCCACATGCATTATACCAGTATCGTTAGTGATGAAAAGATCAATTTGATCTATTATCGCGACAATTCTACTTATTTTCTCGTTTTTCAAAACAAGATATTCAATTTTTCCATCAATTCTCTTTATCATCTTTTCAACAGGTTCGTCATCCATAGGTCCAGCTGTTATCAAAGTAAGGGAATTAAATTCATTTGCAAGTTTAATCGCAAGAGTGCCAAAATTATCTGCATCCCATCGATTTTTCACCTTTCCGGCGCCTGGATGATACCCAACCACAAATTTAAAGTTCTCCTTTTTGCTTAAAAACTTTTTTGCAAATTCCTTATCATCTTCACCGTATGGAATTACATAGCTTAGGTCATCCGTATCAATTCCGAATGGTCGCACAATGTCAAGATTTCTTTCTGTCTGATGTCTTTTTTCTTCATTTCGCCAGTCAAGATCTATTTGATAATTAAAAAGAAACGCGGTTGGATTTTCCTTTCCATCAAGCGTTGATGGTCCAATGCGAATTTTCGCCCCAGAAAAATAAGCGATAAAATTACTCGTCGTTGATATTGAAACGGTTACGGGAACTATCGCCATGTCAAATCCAGAACGAAGTTTTCTTACAAAGTCAAAAAATTTCAATGGGGATAGTAAAAATTTTTGCTTATCAAAATTAAGCACCTCATCAACAAACGGATTATCTTTCATCACCTCGTAATTTACTGGACTTGCGACAAGTGTAATTTTAGAATTTGGGAACTTTCGACGAAGTGCTCTTAAAAGTGGAACTGCACAAAGCATATCCCCAAGCTGGTTATGCTGTCTCACGATTAAAATTTTACGGACATCACCAAAATTAACATCTATTCTCTCGGACCTGTTAACCTTTGCCGAAACTTCAGAATTGAAAAATTTTTTAAAAATGTTAATTAAGAAAAATTTTACCTTTTTGCTTCTGAAGGGATCAATTTTTCTGAGGATCTCTTTGAGTTTTTTCAACTTCGTCATTTTATCTCTTCATAATCGGTATCTTTAATCTCGTTTATCTTTCTTCTTCTCAATTCACTCTCGAGCGCATCAACCTTGCGTTTGTAGTGTATAAAAACTTTGTAAAATTTGTAAGCGACATAGATTAACAAAAGCAAAATTAAGAATCTAATCATGTTTACACCTCATTTTTTTCCCGGATTGTAGTATTCAAGGTAGCTTCTTCTTGGACTCAAAATTTTTTCCATCAAATCTTCAAAATCTTCACTACTGCTTACAAAATCAACCTCGGTCACATTTATAACAAGTACAGGTGATTTCTTATATTGATTGAAGAAGAATTCATTGTACGCTTCCGAAAGCTCACGAATATAATCTTCACTTATATTTCTTTCAAATGGACGACCACGCTTTCTTATGTTATACATCAACCTTTCGACACTTGCCTGTAGATATATCACAAGATCCGGCACGGGTATATTCTTCTCAAGCAAACTTACAAGCATTTCGTAAAGCTTTAGTTCATCTCCTTTCAAGTTGATATGTGCAAAGATCTTGTCTTTGTCGAAGATATAGTCGGTAATTAAATACTCATGAAATAAATCTCTTTGTAAAAGTTCCATCTGCTGACGGTATCTGCTCAGCAGAAAAAATATCTGGGTCTGAAAAGCGTATCTTTCCCTGTTTTGATAAAATTTCTCAAGGAATGGGTTTTCATAGTATTGTTCAAGGACAATTTTTGCATTAAGGCGTTCGCCCAACAATTTTGCAAGCGAGGTTTTCCCGACCCCAATGACTCCTTCAATTGCGATATATTTCGCTTCTTTCACCTCTGGCTCTATTATGTTTTTTAAATCTATTTTCTCTGGAATGTGAATTATTCTCGTTGCGTCCTTACATTCAATTAAAAGTTCTGATATACTTTTTTTGAAAACTGGATGAACAGCCTTTGGAGCGATTTCACTCAGCGGTATGAGAACAAAACGACGGTTATGCATATCTGGGTGCGGGATTTGTATTTCATCTGTTGAGATCACAACATCGCCGTATAGAAGAATATCTATATCAATTTCGCGCTCCATCCATCTTTCCCGGGATTGACGACCAAGTATTTTTTCAATTGATTTACATTTTTTGAAAAGCTCAAAAGGACTTAACTCTGTAAATATCTCTGCCACGATATTTACAAACCATGGCTGATCCTTCCTTCCGTACGGCTCGGTTTCGTAAAGGGAAGATATCTTCGTTATTTTCGTCCTGGGAAGTTTTGATAAAGCAACAAGAGCCCTTTGGATATATTTGATCCTATCACCAAGGTTTGAACCTATACCGAGGTATGCGATAGGCATTAGGTTTAATCTCTTTTCATTTCAATTTCAACTTCAACGCAATCAATTACACCACCGACTGGCGGAGATGGTTTACGAACACGGACAACAACCCTCTGAACCTTGTCAAATTTCTCAATCAAGCCACGCGCAATTTTTGAGGCGAGTGCTTCAATTAAATAAAATTTTCTCTCCGTGATCAAATCTTTCAAGAAATTATAAACCTGTTCATAATCAATTGTATTTCTTAACGAGTCGGTTAAAGCCGCTTCGGAGAAATCGCAATAAAGATCAACATCAACCTCAAATCTACCGCCCGAATTTTGTTCGGACGCATGAACTCCATGATAACCGTAAAAGATTGCGTTTTTAATTTTTATTATTCCTGTTGTACTCATATAACCAAATTTTAAATTCTTTTCGGGCAGAAAAATTTTGTCAAAATATATTAAATAAAACTTGCATTTTCAAACCTATCCTGAAAGCGTCGGCGAAAGAATTTTTTGAAATTTGAAACACAATTTTTTATCTTTAAACACGACACGAATAACGAAAAGTTTTCTCCCGATGAAAGTAAAATTTTACCGAAGTTTAATTTTGTTGTTTGTGATGTCTTATTTTTTAAATTCGCAAGATCTAAACCTAAAAAATAGAAATTACATCTGCTTTTCCGCTGGGATTGGTGTAAATTACATCAACCTCCGAGATGTTTCTGATTACATCACATCAATCTCGGGAAAAAAGATAAGCGAATTTAGCGGTGCACCAGAGTTTTGGTTAACATCCGAATTTAAAATTGGCAAAGACATCTCAATAAAAATTGATTATGCATACATTTCAAAACAATACAATCTTGAAGAAACATCGACGAGGATTCCACTAAATTATACTTTAACATATAAAACTCACATTCCATCGTTGATCTTAAATTATCTTTCTTTTCAGCCTCAAGAGATTTACATCATAAAGATCGGAGCTGGTTTCGGCTTCGTAAATGGTTACTTTTCGCAGTTCTTGCCTCTTTCAGGAAAAGAGATAAATTACAAAGCAAATGGTGGAATGTTTAAAATTGAATCTGTATTCTCATCACGACTTGATGGAAAAGTTTATGTTCATCTCTCGGCGGATGCTAAATTTGGTTTAACCGAAGAAGCAAGGGACGAGAACAAAAACAAACTAATAATTCGCAAGCCATTTGGTGAGGATAGAAACCTAAGATTAAACTTCTTCGGAGTTGCAATTCGCTTCGGATTTAGTTATTATTTCTAAAAAATTTATGAGAACTAAGGATGAGCTATCTTGAAAGTTTCATACTTGCAGTGTTACAGGGATTGACAGAATTTTTGCCTATAAGTAGTTCTGGACATCTCGTTCTTGCTGAACATCTTCTTGGAGTAAAGAAAACGGGAATTGATTTTGAGGTCTTTGTTCACTTTGGGACGATGTTAAGCGTGCTTGTCATATTTTGGAAAGATATAAAGGAAATTGTAGCCTCTTTCTTTTCAAAAATTTTTCAAACGAGTAAATTAAAGACGAATTTCCAAGCTGATGAAAATTTTAAAACTGCGATCCTAATACTTTGGGCTTCAATACCAGCCGGAGTTATTGGTGTTTTATTTGAAGAAAAAATTGAAACAATTTTTCAAAATCCCAGATTAACGGCGATGTTCTTGGTAGTAACTGGATTAATTCTTTTCTCAACGAGGTTTACAAAAAACAGCCCTGAAAAGGATTTCAATTTTATTTCGTCATTTTTCGTAGGAGTTGCACAAGCATTTGCAATTCTGCCCGGAATATCAAGGTCGGGAGTAACCATAAGCGCGGGGATGTTTGCTGGAATAAACGGAGTGAAAAGTGCGAGATTTTCCTTCTTGCTTTCACTTCCAGCGATCTTTGGAGCAACTTTGCTTAAAACAAGAGAAATTATTGAGCTTTCCCTCTTTGATAAAATTCCATTACTTCTCTTTTCCGCTTTCGTTTCCTTCATAACTGGATACATTGCCATAAAGTTTTTATTGAAAGTAATTTCTCGCGGCAACTTCAGTTTGTTCGCTTATTATTGTCTCATCATTGGTTTCCTTGGTTTAACTTTTCTAAAATAAAATACAGAAACAGAAATGAAAACAACAGCAATTGTTCTCGCTTTAATTTTTTCTATCTTTAATCCGCAAGAGAAAAAAGAAGAAAAAGAAGTAGTTGTAATTGAAACGAAATTTGGGAACATAGTTATTGAATTATTTGATGAGGTTGCCCCAAAACATGCAGAAAACTTTAAAAAGCTCGCTCGCGATGGATTCTACAACGGGACGACATTTCACAGAGTCATTCCTGATTTTGTAATTCAAGGTGGAGATCCACTTTCAAAAGATAACGATAGAAACAATGATGGCAGAGGTGGTCCCGGATACACTCTCCCTGCGGAAATAAAAATGCCACATAAGAAAGGATTCGTTGGCGCCGCAAGGCAACCTGACAGCGTAAATCCTGAGAAAAGATCAAACGGAAGCCAGTTCTATATTTGCTTAAAAGATTTACCACATCTTGATGGTAATTACACAGTTTTTGGTAGAGTTATAGAAGGAATGGATGTCGTTGAAAAAATAGCACAAGTTCAAAGAGATCAAAGAGATAACCCGATTGATAGAGTTGAAATGAAAAAAGTTTATGTTAAGAAAATCAAAACGAAATAATTTGTTAAATCAAAAACGGAGGACATATGGCTCAGGAAGTTGAAGTTCAAAAAGAAGTAAAGTTTGAAGCGAAGCTCGGTCTTTTCGATGCGACGATGATCGTCATGGGCTCAATGATTGGTTCAGGAATTTTCATCGCTCCTTCAATCATGGCTGGATATATGCCAGTTCCTCAATTTTTGATATTACTCTGGGTTGTGGGTGGAATCTTAACTGCGTTTGGGGCAATAGCATACGGTGAACTTGCGGGAATGATGCCGAAAGCCGGCGGTCAATATGTTTTCTTGCGCGAAGCATACAATCCATTGCTCGGCTTTCTGTATGGATGGACACTTTTCTTTGTAATTCAAAGTGGATTCATCGCAGCAGTTGCGATCGCATTTGCAAAATATCTTGGGGTTTTCATCCCCGCTTTATCAGAAAACAATGTGATATTCAAAATTAACATCCTCGGCTGGGACTATACACTAAATAGTGCTCAACTCGTTGGGGTTGGAGTTATAGCATTTTTAACATGTATAAATTGTTTTGGTGTCGTTTTTGGTGCCTTTGTTCAAAATTTATTTACCGTATCAAAAATCGCCGCGATAGTTGCATTAGTTCTTCTTGCTTTCGCAATTGGAAATGGAAATTGGTCAAACTTTTTTGAAAGCTTCTCCGTTGAAAATTTTCAACCCATAGCTCCACCTGAAGCACTTTCAATGGGTTTTCTTGCTGCCTTTGCAGTTGCGATGTCAAAAGCCCTTTTTGCTTATGACGCTTGGAACTCTGTTACATTTGCAGCTGAAGAAGTTAAAGAGCCACATAAAACTGTTCCACGCTCACTTGTCCTCGGAACGATCGGTGTTATGCTTGTCTATGTTCTTGCAAATATGGCTTATCTTTACATTGTTCCAATAAGAGAAATGGCGGTTATCCCAGATAATAGAGTTGCTGCCGAAGTAGCAGAACGAATCTTTGGCGTAATTGGAGCACAACTTATTGCAATCGCAATTATGATTTCTACCTTCGGATGTGATAATGGAATGATACTTGCAGCGCCGAGAGTTTACTATGCGATGGCAAAAGATGGTCTATTTTTCAAAGGCGCAGGAAAACTTCATCCAAAATATAAAACACCTGTTAATTCTCTGATACTTCAAGGAGTATGGTCAAGTGTTTTAACATTAAGTGGCACATATTCAGCACTTTTAACATATACTGCGTTCACATCGCTTCTTTTTAATGTTTTAACAGTTATCGGACTTTTTATATTGCGTAAAAAATATCCGGATCGTGAAAGACCTTATAAGGCTTGGGGCTATCCAATAATCCCAATTCTTTATATTCTCGTCGCTGTGTTTTTCATAATTTACATTATCGTTGGCGATCCAAAAAGCTCTGGGCTTGGTTTATTGCTCGTTCTGATTGGAATCCCAGCTTATGTTTATTGGATGAAAACAAAGAATAAACACAACTCATAAATGGAGAAGGAGATTCTTGATTTTGACAAATTGCGTCTTGCTGTTAAACATAAGAAATTTTCGCCTGTCTATGTCTTTTATGGAAATGAAGAGTTTTTGATTGAAGAATCCATAAAATTAATAGTTGAAAACGCATTAGCGGAGGGACTGCGAGAGTTTAATTTTGATGTCGTTTATGGAAACGAAATTGATATACAAAATTTGATCTCGCTTCTTCTTTTGCTCCCTGTTATGAGTCCAAAAAGAGTCGTTGTGATACGAAATTCAGAAAAATTTTTAAACAAAATATCAAGGGCAAAGAAAGAAAAAGAATCCGAAACATTTATAAATTATCTCAAAAGACCAAACTCAGATACGATTTTAATAATTGTTTTGAGCGAGCCTGACTTTGAAAAAGAGATTTATAAAAAACTCTTTGAACTTGCTGATGTCGTTGAGCTAAAAGCACCTTACGATTGGCAGATACCAAGCTGGATTGCAAAAAGAGTTAAAGAACTTGGCGAAGTGCCTCCGTGGAAAGGTAAAGATATAACAAGCGAGGCTTGTAAACTTCTTCAAGCATATGTTGGAAACTCACTTCGCGACCTTGATAACGAAATAAAAAAACTTTTCATTTTCACAGAAGAAAAGAAGACGATTGATGTTGAGGATGTAAAACAAGCGGTTGGTTTATCAAGAAACTTTACTGTTTTTGATCTTCAGAGGGCGATCGGGGAGAAAAATTTACAACTCTCAATAACAATAATAGAACGCATGCTTCAAG
>JBCNVC010000006.1:0-70147 GCA_039630395.1 Candidatus Kryptonium sp.
TCAGTAAAGTGTGGGAATAATTCAGAACCTCTAACTAACCTGAGAGTATCCATCACCAATGTATCTCGCCTGATGATACTTGCAGTAGTAAAGTTCCTATCTTTTGCTAACCAGAAGATGTATGTCAAGGTATCTTCGGGTACATTTCCATCTCTTGCTCTATTCCAAACAAACCTTATTGTATCTGTGGAAAGTATACGAACAAATGCACTGTCACCGGGTGAAACTAATGTCACAGCTGAAGGAGGCAAATTAATTGTTATAAAGTCAGAGGCATAATATCTTGGCGAAATTTGATAACCACCAGTGTAAACTGCATCGCCAGCTGTATATTGCGTTGCGATACCAATAATACTTACGGGATATCGCGGTTCAGGTTGACCATCTATGTCAGTATCTCTATCTATTCTGACGGTTAATGTTTCAGTTCTGGCATATGAAGTGAAAATCATATTTGCATCCCTTCCGCTTGTTGGCCAGGCTGGCGATGTTGTTGATTTCCAAAGAGAATCAAGTCTGATTAACTGACCTTCATATCTCTCAAAATTTGCAAGGAATTCAGCAACTGTTAATTTTCTTGGCGTAGGCAGGGGATGATTTTTCCAAAGAACTTTTATTGATGTCGTATCAGCTGTCAATGGTATTATTTCTGTCAAACCTCTAAATATTTCCATTTTACCTATCACCATAATATAATCACCAAGATCAAAGTTTAAGACCACACCTGATCTAAAAACATTTAGTCCAGCGGTTTCATCTTGTATGTAATATGATGTATTACCTGCAGATGCTGTATAGTTTGGAGATGTAACAACTCCATAAACAAGCAAAGTATCGCCTGTGACTTTGTAATCAGGAATATAATCGTTATTTTCATCTTTTCTTGCTTCGGCAAGTGTCACGAGTTTAGCAGCTTTTCCTGATGCAGTAACAAAAAGCGTATCTGGAGCTCTTGTTGTAAATGAATTTGGTCCATTAGGTGGAGCATACATTCTTATCCATTCTTGTGATGGATTTGCGTAATAGATATTCCCTACAACATCAACAGCAATAGCGTGGCTTCCAGAAGTACTTGTAACAGGAATAAGACGCTCTTGGCTCGGTGGGTTAAAACTTACTTTAAATACACCACCATTTGCCCCAATGGCTCTTGCATAAAGAATGTCATCTACATTTGTAGTCAAGTTAGAACCTGAATAAATTACAATATGAGTAACATTGTCAGGAAGTTCAACGGAATCAAGCACGGTTAAACCAGTAGCACCAGATTTAAATCTATAAATTTTTCTGAAAACGCTTGAACTCGCCCCACCTGCAACGAACACATAACCCGAGTCATCAATTGCAATATCTCTGAAAAATCCAACGCCAGGAAGTGAATCTCTTGACAATATTGCTTTACCAACTTTTCCAATTCTGTAAATATACTTATCGCCAGTAACAAAAATCACAGTATCATAAACATTTATTCCTCTCGGCGCAAAAGGAACTGAAAATGAATCAACGAGAACTACATCGCTATAAACTCTTATTTGCCTGAGAGTATTATAGGTAACATAGGTTCTTCCATCCCTTGCAATTGCTAAATGCCATGGGTCAAAGCTTGAATTAATAAAAGTTGGTGATCTGTCAAATTCAGTTATAAAAGAACCATAAGCGCTAACTTTAATCATGCGGTTATATTGGTAAGTAGTCGTTGATTCGGTAATATAGATAAACCCAAAGTTTTTACTGTTTGGATCTTTGTTAATATCAATATCTCTGTTGCTTAACCCAGTGCCATCAACTCTATAAACTGGATTTTCCCAAACCTGAGTCCACGCAGTATAACCACCGAGTTGTCGTGCTGTTACTTCCACAACCCAACTTCCCGCCGGCACTGGTATTCCGCTATCATCCGTTCCATCCCAATAAACATTGTTCTCACCAAACCTTAAGTTATAAGCTCTTATAGTTTTGATATAAGTCGATGCTGTCGCTTGGCGTATCTTCACTTCAACAACTGAAGCAGAATCATTCAAGGTAAACCAAATCAAAACCCCAGTTCTGTCAGCAAAACTTCTATCAAATGGTGTTCTCCCGTCCGGATTAGTAAATCTTATATTGCTTGCATACACATCAGCAAACGCTTGATAAAAAGGAAAAGAAATTAACAATGAGATCAGAGTGAAAAATGCTAACTTTTTCCACATAATTGAGCCTCCTGATTGTTTTTTGATTCATCTCAAATATAAAATGCTTGAATGTTAAAGTCAAGAAGATTGTGTACCTTTTAAGGTAGTGTTAAAATTTACATTCTTTCTGGTCTTGATATTCCTATTATTTTAAGTCCATTGGCAATAACGATTTTTGTGGCTAAACAAAGCGAAAGACGAGATAATGTAAGTGCTTTATCAACGCCGACTACTCTGTGCCGATGATAAAATCTATGAAACGCTTCTGCTACTTCATTCAAATAATTTATTATTTTTAACGGTTCAAGCATCAAGTATGCAACTTCAACTATCTCAGGGAATTCACCTAATAATTTTGCAAGATCTACTTCTTCTTTTTCTCTAAGTAGCTCTAAATTTGCTTCTCTTACCTTATCAATTTCAATTCCTGAATCTTGTGCAAATCTCAAGATACTTGCAATTCTTGCGTGCGCATATTGTAGATAGTAAACAGGATTCTCCTCCGATTGCTTTTTTGCTAAAGTTAGATCAAAATTTAAATGCGCATCCCTACTTCTATTCAAAAAGAAAAACCTAACAACATCAGGACCAACTTCATCTATTAACTCATCAAGAGTGACATAATTTGCTCTTCTCGTTGACATTTTAACTACCTCCCCATCACGCACCAATGTTACGAACTGATAAATTAAAACTTTAATTTTTGTTGTATCATATCCAAGAATATTAAGCGCGCGCAAAACATCCGGATATTCAGCAATATGGTCAGCACCAAAAACATCAACTATTAGATCAAATCCTCTTTTAAATTTTTCAATATGATAAGCTATATCTGGTAATCTATATGTAGGTTCTCCTGTGCTTTTAACTAAAACCTTATCTTGTTCCCCGCCTGCTTTCGTTGCCATAAACCATTTTGCACCATCTTTTTCATAAACATAACCAAGCCTTTCAAGTTCTGTAACAACATCCCAAATCTTTTTCTCATAAAGCCAATCTTCATTGTAAAAGACATCAAATACGATACCCAATCTATTTAAAGTTTTTTTAATGTCTTCAAAGATAACCGCTTCAGCTTTTTCCTTAAAAATTTTCAAATCGCTCTCATCTTTTAAAGAATCGCCATATTCTTCAAACAACATCTGTGCAATATCTTTAATATAGTCCCCCTGATAATACTCTTGCGGATATTCAACTTTTTCTCCAAGTAATTCAAGGTACCTGAGTCTTACCGAATCGGCTAAAATTTTCATTTGCCTTCCGGCATTGTTAAAGTAATATTCTCTTGTAACATCAAATCCAGCCCATTCAAGTATATTAGCAATTGTATCGCCAAGCACTGCGTTTCTGCCATGCCCAACGGTAAGAGGACCTGTTGGATTCGCACTCACAAATTCAACATTTGCTTTTTTTCCACTTCCAATATTTATTTTTCCGTAATTTTCACCTTGAGATAAAATTTCCCTAATTTGCCGAATGTAGAATTTTGAGGTGAGTTTAAAATTAATAAAACCTGGTCCTGCGACCTCAACTTTCTCAATGTATTGAGGTTCTATTTCAAGGTTTGAAAGTATTTGTTGAGCAATTTCTCTTGGATTTTTCCCTATTTTTTTTGCTATTAGCATCGCTATATTCGTTGCAAAATCTCCAAAAGCTTCGTTTTTTGGTTTATCAAAAACAAGTTCAATTCCATCAAGTTGAATTCCACTCTTGTTCAACGCTAATTTAATTTTTTCTTTCAGATATTCCCTCGCTGTTTGAAACATTTTCGCTATTCTTTTTCCTCTTTGTTTTTGGTTTCAAATCATTTTCAGTTACATATTCAAACTTCGCATCGCCCCAAAACCTCTCAAGACCATAAAATTCTCTGGCAGATTTTAAAAACACATGAACGACAACATCAACATAATCAATCAAAACCCATGTTAAGTTTGTATACCCTTCAATATGCCAAGCTTTTATATTCTTTTTCTCAAGCTCCTCAACTATGTGATCAACGATTGCTTTCAATTGAATGGATGATTCAGCAGAACACAGAACAAAAAAATCTGTAATTGATGTTAATTTTCTTACATCCATTATAACAACATCTTCAGCTTTTTTCTCAAGCGCCAGTTGAGCTGCCCTTTTCGCAATTGTTTTAGGTCTCAAAAACCTTCCTCTCTTTTGTTTTTAAATGGTTTTAGTAACATATAATCTTTACCAATGACAATTGTAAATTCATTATAATATTTCGCCTTTGACATTACAATTTTACTTTCTTTTATGCCGAGCGCTTTTGCAATCAATTTTGCTGTGTCGGGCTTTCCAATGTGATCAATTATAAAACTTTCGTTTACAATAGAATCATAGTTTCTATAATCAATTACATCAAACCCCTTGGTTTCTCAAATATTGCGTGATCTGGAAGCTATCTCTTCAACTCCACAACCATTTAAAACATCTATTTGATAAGATGGATTATTAACCATTATTTCTTCTTCGTCAAAGAATTTATAATTCGCGCTTAAAATTTTCAAAATCAGAAAAATAAGTCCCGTCAAAAATGTAGTCCCCAAAATAGCAAACAGAACCGTATTTTGCCTTTTTGATTTCATTCAGATGGAACAAACTTAAGTATCTTTGCTTTGCTTTTTTCTATTTTTTCTCTATCCATTTCAATTTTGATATACTCTCCTTTTAAATAAAGTGAGTTTGGCTATCATAGAATTTGCTCATAATTTGTCCAGAATTCGCTGGTATAATTGAATATAATGAATTTTCAGAAAAGTTCACAATTTGCCGGATTGATGGACCTAAGACACAATTAAATGGTTTTAGCACGCTGAAACCAGCATTATTTACAGTTGTCCCAGCACCACCAATTTCAAATGGACCGAGATTGAAAATCTTGTCAAGTGGCTTTTTTAAACCGAGCGGATGAACAAGTTCAAGTTTATGAACCTTTCCCCAGTGCCATGATAAAATATCATCACCAAGAAGTTTCCTCAAATTATGAACACTTTCTTCAAAGCTTAAACGTATAATATCGTCTCTTGTTTCCATTTTGTCTACTGTTTTCACATTATCAAACCATAGTGTATCTCTGTTGATTATTAATTGTGCTAAAATTCTCAGCGGGACGCCAGAATAAAACACAAATCTTTTGTAAAGTTCACTTCCAAGTTCATCTTCAAAAGTATTTTTCAACATAGCAACAATAAAAGCATTAAAAATTGTAGTGCCGATATCATCACGAGTGAAATTAAAGTTCCAATTCTTTAAATACTCCGTGGCTTCTTTGACAAATTTATCATTAACATCAACACCGCTGAAAGCAGAAATGATAAATGGAGTTAATTCCTTCGCATAATGGGAAAAGTAATCCAATTGTAAATTTCTAAAATCGTTTAAGTCAAATTTTTCTTTTGATGAAAGAAACTCATTTATTCTCATAGCTCTTGATTCTGGCTCCCAAAGGTAACTAATGTAATATGGATAGTCGTCCGAAACAACTTTATTATTTGCGGTTGCAATGAAATTTTCTGGCGGATTTAATATATTTGGTAGATGATTAAACGGGACAAAACCAATCCAATCATAGTCGGTTTTATCTCCAGGATTTATTAAAATTGGATTTAAATTTTTTCTTATCGGAACTCTACCAGCGCAGTGATAGCCGATGTTTCCGTATATATCAGCATAGATGAAATTTTGTGCAGGAACAGTAAAAAGTTTAAGCCCCTCTTTAAACTCGTCCCAATTTCTTGCGTGATTAATTTTGTAAAAAGCAAGAATTTCATCAGAGATCAAGTTTCCAGTCCATTGCATAGATATAGCGCTTGTCGTTATAAATCTCGCTTCCGGTTTTGGAAGATATTCTGTAAAACTTATCTCGTATACATCACTTATAATTGGTCCACGATGCGTGGATAAAACTTTAAATTTATACTCTCTTTTATTTTTCACCTGAATGATCTCCTCTCTTTCGCTTAAAGGCAGCCAATTTCCATTATACAGATATTTTTTATTAGCAGTGTCAATCTTCTCAACATAAAAGTCAGCATCGTCAAGCATGACATTTGTCAAACCCCAAGCAATATAATTGTTTCTTCCGATAACTATTCCTGGGGTTCCAGGGATATTAACGCCAACGACATCAATTTCTCCGTTATTAAGATGCACTTGATACCAAATTGAAGGCAAGGAATGTGGAAGGTGCGGGTCATTTGCAAGCATTGGCTTACCGGTTTGCGATATTTTACCAGAAACAACCCACGAATTGCTCCCTATTCCATCAGAAAGTTTCCCAAAAATTTCTCTAAACTTGATATTTGCATCAACAAATTTTCCAGTTGGGATTAGATATTTTTTTAAAATAAGTGGGGCGTCTGTTGGATATTTAGGGATTATTTTTTCAAACTTTTCCTTTCCAACCTTTGCTAAAATCTCTGTAAAAACTGGTTCAGTCCACCAAGCAAAATTCAACTGCCAAGCCATTAATCTTGTTATCAAAAGGCAATCAGTAATGCTCCACGGCTCAGGTTCATAGCCCAGTAATTTAAACTCAACTGGATAATTTCCTTTATGAGTTTGAATAAAATAATTTACCCCATCCGTATATGATTTTAATATCTCAATTGATTTCTCGCTTAGATATCTTTGCATCTTTTGAGCTGTTTCATTTAATCCCAAAGTTCTAAAAAGCATATCAATTTGTATTGTTTCAACACCAAAAATTTCAGATAACCTTCCACCAGCAATCCTTCTTGATAGATCCATTTGCCACAACCTATCCTGTGCGGTGACATATCCGAGAGCAAAGTAAAGATCATGTTCATTCTTTGCAAATATATGTGGTATTCCATTTTCATCCCTATAGACATAAACGGTATCGATCAAAAGATGCGAGGTTAAATTTCCCTCAAGTTGTGGATGTGGATTTGTGATTAGTTTATATGATAAAATTATCACTGCGATAATTAAAACGATAAGTATAAACGAAACACCAGCGACGACTTTCGCAAGTTTTGACATATCTGTGTTAATTTTGTTTTAAAAAAATTTACAAAAACACAATCTTATTTCAAATGTGTTAACTTTGGAAATTTTACTTCATCTGGCTAAATTAAAATACAACAAAAACTAAAACCACCCACGCTATGGACATTAAAGGAAAATCAGTTCTTGTTCTCGGCGGTTGGGGACTTGTCGGTTCTGCTGTCACCCGTCGCATAGTTCAAGAAAAACCAAGAAATGTAATCGTTGCTTCCCTCAAACAGTGGGAAGCTGAAGAAGCGGTTGAAAAATTAAGAAGCGAATTTCCTGAATTTGACAAGAACTTTTTCATACCTTGGTGGGGTAATATCTTCGTAAGAGATGAGTTCAAAGACCTAAGCAGAGAAGAAATTCTATCAAATCCTGAATACAGGAAAATTCTTATCAACGACATCCTCGGAGAACTAACCGATGAAGTATTAAAACAATCAGCTCTTTACAAACTACTTAACAGATTTGCTCCCGAAATTGTGATTGATTGCATCAATACAGCAACAGCAATTGCTTATCAAGATATTTTCACAATAGCTCTTGAAGTTCTTAATTCAATTGACAGATTAAAGGTTAGCAATGGGAAAAGAGAACAAGAGAATTTAATTGAACTTACCGAGAGATTACTTGCTACGCTTTATGTGCCTCAGCTGATAAGACATGTTCAAATACTCTATCGTTCAATGCAAGAAGTTGGAACTAAAATTTATGTCAAGATTGGAACAAGTGGAACCGGAGGAATGGGTTTAAACATTCCATATACCCACAGTGAGGAAAGACCTTCAAAAGTCCTTCTTAGCAAATCGGCTGTAGCTGGTGCGCATACACTTCTTCTTTTCCTGATGGGAAGAACACCTGATGCACCGATAACAAAAGAAATTAAACCAACCGCAGCGATAGCTTGGAAAAAAATTGGATTTGGTGAAATTAAAAAGTTTGGCAAGCCTATTGAATTAATTGACTGCCCTCCAGAGAAGGCATTTAAATTAAATGGAAAACTTGAATTAAAAATAGCGGAAGACAATTTTGAAAAGCTAAATGAAACTCTGAAATCGGTGTTTATCGACACTGGTGAAAATGGACTATTCTCACGTGCCGAATTTGAAACGCTTTCAACCCCAGGTCAGATGGAATATGTCACACCAGAAGAAATTGCCGAAACAGTTATTTTTGAAATAAAAGGTGGAAATACAGGACATGATATAATCAATGCTCTTGATCATGCAACACTTGAACCAACTTACAGAGCTGGATTTTTAACCGAAACGGCTCTAAAAAGAATGAGAGAACTTGAAAAACAACATGGCACTGAAAGCATCGCTTTTGAATTGCTCGGTCCACCGAGATTATCAAAACTTCTTTACGAGGCGCACCTACTTAAATTAGCATTTGATAGCATGGAAAATGTGATAAAGCAAGATCCAAAAGTAATGAGTCAAAAATGTGCTGAAATCATTAAATCAAACAAAAAACTAAGAGCCCAAATTATTTCAATTGGGATTCCGATACTTATGCCGGATGGTGAGACTCTTATTCGCGGAAATGAAATTAAAATACCCCCATATCGTGGAGAAAACACTGTTGAGATAACCCGTGAAAGGATTAACCAATGGGCTTATGATGGATGGGTTGATTTGAGAGTTGAAAATATGGAAACTTGGAAAAGAAGATTTCAGCAGATAATAAAAGAAACTGAATCAATCCCAGAAGAAGATACAAGTTCAAGATTCGTCCGAACAAAAGAATATTGGGAAAATTTCAAAACAATTAATGAAGGAAAACTTGCTGGCTGGATACTTGACCGCGAAGAGCACGGAATGAGAATGAAATCTTAATGAAACAGGAAAAGGATTAGGTTTGTTTTAAAATTTGAAATTTGCTTTAACGAAAATTAAAACGGAGGTGCTCTATGATAAGAGAAATAGTTTTCTGGGATGTTGATACACAGTATGATTTTATGATGAAAGATGGAAAACTTTATGTCCCGAATGCTGAAGAGATCATCCCAAATCTTAAAAAACTTTACGATTACGCCCGAATGAATAACATACAAATTATGGGCTCATCTGACTATCATACAGTTCACGATGAAGAAATATCTGATAATCCTGATTATTTAAATACATTTCCACCGCATTGCTTACAAGATACACCAGGCTGGGAAAGAATTGAAGCAACTAAACCGTTGAACCCTGTCTATATTGATAGCCGTTTTTATTCAAAAGAAGAAATTGTAAATCTAATTCAAAATCATACAGGTGAGATAATTTTCAGAAAACAAAAATTTGATGTCTTTTCAAATCCAAATGTTGATACTGTCCTTGAAATTATAAACCCAAAGGAAATCGTAGTTTTTGGAGTTGCGCTTGATGTCTGCGATGCATACGCAATCGAAGGATTTTTACAGAGAAGAAAATATAAAATTTATTTAGTTGAAGATGCAGTTAAACCTATCTATGAAGATCGCGGCAAGAAACTTATTGACAAATGGAAATCGGAAGGGGTTGAAGTCATAAAAACACATGACATCGTTGATAAAAACATACTTCTTGAGAAATTTGTTCGTGAAAAGTAGCTTCACCAATTCCGGAATCATCAGGGGAGGTTTCTCTACCCATTTTCTTTTGTTATTCGGATTTAAATTTTTATTTTTATCTTGTTCTAAACAAACTTCTTTTTATATAGATGTTTGAATATGCCGGCGTAATACATGTGCATTCTACCTATTCTGATGGAACTGGAACAATTCACGAAATAGCAAGAGCAGCAAATGAACTTGGACTTGATTTTGTAATGATGACAGACCATAACACTTTAAAACCCCAAAAAGATGGATATGAAGGCTGGTATGGGGATACAATGCTTATAATCGGCTACGAACTTAACGATCCGAATGATAAAAATCACTACCTTGTTTTTAGAGTTGACGAGGTTTTATATCCTAACAACTCAGCAAAGGAATATGTACGAAAGGTAAAAGAACTTAATGGAATTGGGATTATTGCACATCCTGATGAAAGAAGAAATAGTTTTGAAGAATATCCACCTTACCCATGGACCGAATGGGATCTTGATGATTTCACAGGAATTGAAATATGGAACCATATGTCGGAATGGATTGAAGGTTTAACACAACAAAATAAATTTAAAAGATTTATACATCCGCTAAAATCATTAAAAGGTCCTTATCCTGAAACACTTAAACGCTGGGATGAAATAGCAAGGCGAAGAAGGGTTGTTGGGATTGGCGGAGTTGATGCACATGGACACAAATACAAAATCTGGCAACTTTTTGAGGTTGAAGTTTTCCCCTACAAAGTTATGTTCAGAGGAATAAGAACCCATGTTTTGCTTGATGAGCCAATTGATAAAAATAAGAAAGAAAATTTCGAAGTTTACAAACAAAGAATTTTTTCGGCAATTGAAAAAGGAAGATGCTTCGTCACATATTCATATTTTGCTGATCCAAGGGGATTTAGATTCTTCGCGGAGAAAAATGGGGAAATCTACAACATGGGAGATTATATTGAAATAGACGAGCACCCGATAAAGCTAAAAGTTGTTCTTCCTAAGGAATCTGATATAATTCTTTTGAAAAATGGTGAGATTGTGACGAAAACTTACGCAAATGAATTAAATTATGAAGTTGGTGAAACAGGAGCTTACAGGGTTGAAGCATACTTCGGAGGGAAACCTTGGATTTTTTCAAATCATATTAGAATCGGAAATAAAGGAGTAATTTAAAAGTGTGTGGCATATTTGGGATTTATGGACATCCTCAATCAGCACTTATGACTTATTATGGGCTTTACGCACTTCAACACCGAGGACAAGAATCAACTGGGATTGTCACTCGTGAGAAAGATGAATTTACTGGCAAGGCAAGATTCAACTTTCATAAAGGACTTGGACTTGTTGCCGATGTTTTCAAAGATGAAAAAATAATCACTGAACATTTAAAAGGAACATCCGCCATTGGACACAATCGTTATTCAACAACTGGTGCAACAAACAAAGCAAATATTCAACCTTTCGTCGTTAACTATAAAAATGGTAATCTCGCAATAGCACACAATGGGAACTTGACAAATACAAGATATTTGAGAAACAAATTACAATCTGAAGGAACAATTTTTCAATCCTCAACAGATACCGAAATAATCTTACATCTAATAGCACGAAGCCAAAAAGAAAATCAAATTGATCAAATAAAAGATGCACTGAATCAAGTAGAAGGTGCTTATTCACTTGTCATTCTCACAGACGATAAACTCATTGCGATTCGCGACCCCTATGGATTCAGACCACTTGCTCTTGGAATAATGCCTGAGGGAAGCTATGTTGTCGCCTCTGAAACTTGTGCTTTTGATTTGATTGGTGCGAAATATGTAAGAGATGTCTTACCAGGTGAAATTCTTGTAATTGATGATGAAGCAATTTCAACGGGACTACCAAAATCATATTGGATTGATAAAAAAGTCGAAAAAACCGCGTTTTGCATTTTTGAGTTCGTTTATTTCTCAAGACCTGATAGCAAAATTTTTGGTGAAAATGTTGATAAAGTAAGAAGAAAACTTGGGAAATTGCTTGCGCACGAACACCCAGCGCCTCAATCAAGTGAAGATGATAAGGTGATTGTTATAAATGTCCCTGACTCAAGTAATACCGCAACTCTCGGATTTGCAAGCGAGAGCAATAAACTCGGAAACAATGTTAAAATTGAAATCGGACTTATAAGAAGCCATTATGTTGGTAGAACATTTATTCAACCACAGCAGAACCTCAGAGAATTTAAAGTCAAAGTAAAATTCAATACCGTTAAAGGGGTTCTTGAAGGTAAGCGCGTTGTGATTGTTGATGATTCAATTGTACGCGGGACTACCTCAAAGTCTCTTGTAAGATTAATTAAAGAAGCTGGAGCGAAGGAAGTTCATTTCAGAGTTGCTTCCCCACCAATAAAATATCCTTGCTATTATGGGATGGATTTTCCAAGTCAAGATGAACTTATAGCATCAAGATTAAATGGAGATATTGAAGAAATAAAAAAAGAACTTGGAGTTGAAACACTTGGATATCTATCCGTTGAAAAACTTCTTGAATCCGCGCCAAAACATTTAAGCTTTTGCACTGCTTGCTTCACAGGAAACTACCCAACACCAGTAGAAGAAAAACCTAAAAAACTTGAGCATGAATTAAACATCAAAGAAGCAACAGAAAGATTTGATTAATATGACCAAATCTATTTTGAACATATCAAACTTTTTAAGCTTCAGCAGATTCATAATTTTGATACCTGCAATTTACTTTTTAACGACTGAATCAGAAATCATTCTTTTTGAATCATACGGACTCCAACTTTCTTTTAATCGTGCTATATCTATGTTCTTTATGTTTCTGCTTTATTTAAGTGACTTAGCAGACGGGTATTTTGCGAGAAAATATAACCAAATCACAGAATTTGGCAAGATAATTGATCCACTTGCCGACAAGATTTGTATCGGTGTTATAGTTTTAAGTTTAGTTCAACAGGGAGATCTGCCAGCATGGTATGTTGGAATAGTAATTGGGAGGGATTTGTTAATTTTAACAGCCGGTGCTTATTTAAGTTCAAGAATAAAATTTGTTTTACCTTCAAACAGAACTGGAAAGTATACCGTTACATCAATTGCTATTGTAATTGCCTTCTCAATGCTAAAGGCGAAAGGTTTCATAATGGATCTCTTGATTTTCGCAAGTGTATTTATGATCTTTCTTTCGCTATATGTTTATGGCAAGAGATTTTTTGAGAGCTTAAAAAATGTTAACTCATTTAGAACTTTAAAATAAATAACCTCTTGCGGATGGGGATACTTGATAAAATCGGCTTGAATAAGATCAAAGATGGTTTAGCAAAGACAAGAAATAATCTACTTGAAAAGCTTTCAAATCTGTTTAATACCAATAAAGTAATTGATGAAAACTTCCTCGCAAATCTTGAAGAAATTTTAATAACCTCTGATGTCGGGGTTGATATGACCGAAAGAATAATTTCCACTTTGAGAGAGAAGACAAAAAAAGAAAATGTCAAAGAAACATCCGAAGTTTTTAATCTTTTGAAAGAAGAACTAAAGAAAATTTTAAATACTGCCCTTGCTTTTGAAGGTTCTGAACCATTTGCAATTCCAGATGGTAAGAAGCCATATGTGATGATGATTGTTGGAGTTAATGGTGTTGGCAAGACAACTACAATAGGAAAACTTGCTTACAATTATAAATCTCGTGGGAAAAAAGTTTTGATAGGCGCAGCTGATACATTTAGAGCAGCAGCAAATGAACAACTTGAGATATGGGCAGAAAGAGCAGGTGTTGATATAATTCAGCAACAAAAAGGGGCAGACCCTGGAGCTGTTGCTTTTGATACAGTAAAGTCAGCACTGGCAAGAAACATTGATGTTGTTCTAATTGATACTGCCGGGCGACTTCACACAAAAACCAATTTAATGGAGGAATTGAAAAAAATTAAAAAGGTGATACAAAAAGTAATCCCCGATGCGCCTCACGAAATTTTACTCGTCATTGATGCTACAACTGGACAAAATGCCATTCAACAAGCTCGTCAATTTTCACAGGCTGTTGGAGTAACTGGATTAATTATAACCAAACTTGATGGAACAGCAAAAGGTGGTGTTGTTTTTGCGATAGTTAATGAACTTAAAATTCCCATCAGATTCATAGGAGTTGGTGAAGGTATTGACGAACTTCAACCTTTTGATCCGGAAGCTTTCGTTGATGCAATTTTGGAAAAATGATCTTTTTAAAAAGATTCCAGCTAATTTGCTTTATTTTTTCAAAAGTTTTATATTTATATCCGAAAAATTTCAAGCGCCCGTAGCTCAATGGATAGAGCAACGGCCTTCTAAGCCGTGGGTTGCAGGTTCGAGTCCTGCCGGGCGCGCTTAAATGTTAAACCTACCTTGATAAAAAGTTGTTACTATCTATCGTTTCGCCATGATCCCGACCAAAATTGTGTTAAAAAATTTATCGTTCTTAGTTTTGGAAAAAATTGTTTACAATAGAGATTTGCAAAACTTGATTTTAACTTTAAAAATTTTTATATTAAAAATGAATTTTCGGGCGGTTAGCTCAGCCTGGTTAGAGCGCTTGCTTGACATGCAAGAGGTCAGAGGTTCGAATCCTCTACCGCCCACTCCCATTTTAAACTTAAAATTCGGGAAATGGTTCTAAAAAATACTGACTCAGCAGATAACTATCCTCAAACCTCAACGCATAAAGTTTAAGCATCTCAACTATCGTCGCTAATTCAATTTTGTCATTTTTAAACCTATCTATTGTCCTCAAAAAATTTGCCTTTTCATTTCTCGAAAGATTTTCGGAAATGTGTCCAAAGATATGTATTATTGCATTAATTATGTTCGTTTTTCTAAAAGCAAGTCTCATCATATCCTTGAAAATAACTTCATAATTTTCAAGTATCTGGTTGAAATAACCAGTTTTATGTTCAGCAATTACTCGCCCCAAACTTTTAAGATGTTTCTGCGAAATACTCATGAACAAATACTTATGCCTGGTGTGAAATTCAATTAAAGAATTGATATTTGATTTTGCGTTTTCAAATCTATAGAGCATAAAAACCTTGCTCAAAAACTCCCACATCAAATTTTTATCTCTTAACCTGCCCTCATCAGTTAAAGGTATATGAGGGAAATTTTCTCTTACAGCGTTTGCGAAAATTCCATAAGTTTTTCCATATGGATTATTGTTTAAATAAACTTTCGCGCTACCAACTCCGCAACTTGGTGATTTCGCTTTTAAAATAAAACCATGTACATTCCCAAGATTGCTTAAAAATTTTCTTGAAAAATCTTCAAGTTGATATGTCAAGTCAACCTCGGTTTCATCTTGAATAGCTCTGATCTCGTTTTGAATCTTATGAAGTCTTATTGTTTTCCTCGGAACCCCAAGCCCTATTTCAAATTCTGGACAAACATGGATCAAATTAAATAAAGATTTCAACCTGTTAACAATATCATCATTGACAAAAGCTCCATTATATCTATAAGCGAATCCATCAAGACAAGCACTTATAACTACCGTTGGTTTCATATTTGCGTTATTTGTCGTCTTTTATAAATTTCTTTAAACTTTGCAACCGATTCTTTTAAATTAACTATTGGTTTGGGATATCCCCAAATTTTCTCGTTCAAGAAAAAGTTTTCATCATGTAGATACTCTGATTTAATGTGCTTTAGCTCCGGAACATATTTTTTAATATACTCACCGTTTGGATCAAATTTCTTTGATTGCAAAAATGGATTGAAAAATCTTAACTTCGTATCTGTTCCAGTGCCTGCATTCCACTGCCAATTTCCAACATTTGATGATGCCTCATAATCAAGCAACTTCCTTGCGAAGTATTTCTCACCAAATTTCCAATCAACATGTAGATTTTTCGTTAAAAAGCTTGCCACAACCATTCTAACTCTATTATGCATATATCCTTCAATTTCAAGCTGTCTCATTCCAGCATCAACTAATGGTATACCTGTTAAACCCTTTTTCCACAATTCAAATTTATTTTCGTTATTTTCCCAATTTGCAATAACATCTTTACGAAAGTTATCAAACTCAATTTCGGGATGATGATACAAAATATAATTAAAAAACTCACGCCATATGAGCTCTGAAATAAACTTTCTACTCCTATCATGATTCAAAGCCCATCTAAAAACCTCCCTTATTGATATTGTCCCGAACCTCAGATGAACACTTAACAAAGATGTCGCATTTAAAGCTGGATAGTCCCTTTGCTCACCATATGGGTTTACATATTTTTCAAATCTTCTCAACAATTCTTCAGCTGATTTAACTGCACCTTCAAAAACTAACGCTTGTCTCTCAAAACCGATGCTTTCAAGCTCCAAAGGTAGAAGTTCAACGACATCATTGATCTTTAAAATTTTTGAGTATTCAAAATCAACCAACTTTGATTTAAACTCAGGCAGATATTTAACATTTGCAAGCACCGGAATAGTATTTAAAACAGCTTTTTCAAAGTGTGAAAATATCTTGTAAGTTTCTCCTTTCGTATTTAAAATCTCCTGAGGCTTAAGCAAGAAGTTGTCATGCACTAAAATAAAATTATATTTTGAGGCAATTTCTTTATCCCTACCTCTCGCATATGAATCGTTGTCACCTGAAGCATAAATTTTCCCTATTTCATATTTTTTAGAGATGTAATCAAACACATCTGATGGTTTCCCATAGAAAATTGCGAGATCAAAACCTAATTTTCTTAAATTTTTCTTCAACTCAATGACTTTGTCAAAAATAAAAGTCACTCTTCTATCATCCCTTGGGAGCTCAGAAAGTATATTTGTATCAAAAATAAAGATAGGCATAACTGGAAGTTCTGCATAAGAGAGGATCGGGTTGTCGTGGATTCTTAAATCCCTTCTAAACCAAATTATATCAATTTTCATCTCAAGTTTCTATCTTCACGGTGAATTTTCTTTTACATTTTTTGCATTGGTATTCTACTGTTATCCAATTGTTTCGCTCATAATAGCTAATTTCTTCAAGTTCACCTGCGCAACCTTTAAAAATACATTTTCGCATCTGAACATTATATTGTTTATTTCCATTTTTTATCTCTTCGCCCATCGTCGTTTTAAAATTTTTTCTCCGATCATTATTCCAGCGATTGACTTTGAATCAACAATTTCACCATTTAAAATCATATCAACTGCTTCATCAATAGTTTTAAACTCAACAGACAAAACTTCGCCTTCCTCAAGGTTTTGCTTTTTTCTTTGCAGGTTTTCCGCAAGATAGATATAAAGTTTCTCGGTACAAAATCCGGGAGTTGTATAAATATAAGTTAAAAGTTCAATTTTTTCAGGTTTAAAACCTGTTTCTTCCTCAAGTTCTCTTATTGCACAAAGCTCTGGATCTTCTCCAAGGTCAAGCTTTCCAGCTGGTAATTCATAGATAAATTTATCAATTGGATATCTGTACTGTTTAATTAAAATTATCTTTTGATCGGGAAGAACACCAAGAACAACAGCACCACCGGGATGTTCAACGATTTCACGAATAGTGTGATTTCCAGACTCGCGATATTCAAGTTCATCAACAATTATATTAAAAACTTTGCCACGATATATTACATTTCTTTTTTTAAGTTTCATATTTCCAACTATTTTCCCCTCGGACATAGAGTGTAAAATTTGTTAGTAAATTCCCCTACTTCCAGGTTTTTCTATTTCAATCCCTTCCCTGCATAATGGACATTCTTCAGGTTTGAAAACAGGAACCTCAAGTTTGATAACTGAAACGAACCTCACTCCAAAATCAATTTTTCCACCGCTTCTATCAACTATACATCCAACTCCTATTAATTTCCCACCAGAATTCTTCACTAATTCTATAACCTCAAAAACACTTCCTCCTGTTGTTACAACATCTTCACATACTAGAACTCTTTCTCCAGGCTTTATTCCAAAGCCACGTCTTAACTTCATAACCCCTCCCTCTCTTTCAGCAAATATATTTCTTGCTTCAAGCTGTCGGGCAACTTCATAACCAACTATTATTCCACCAACTGCAGGAGAAACAACAAGTTCAACTTCACTTGTATAAAAATGTCTTGATATTTGACGAGACAAAAGTTCGGCATATTCAGGATATTGCAATACCTTTGCGCACTGGAAGTATTTAGAACTATGCAAGCCAGAAGTAAGAAGAAAGTGACCTTCAAGAAGAGCCCCCACTTCTTTAAAGATTTTTAAAACTTCCTCAGTTGAGATTTGAGAAAATTGCATAACTCAGGAATTTTGTTTTAAAAAGTGGATGGCGTTTAAGCCATCCACCTTAAATTATTTCTCCTCTTCTGCAAGCTCTTCTGGTTCATCCTTTTGCTTTCCTGCTTCATAAAAAATCAATTCATCCCTATTCTTGGATAATCTCACTTTGATGACACTTCCAGGTGCAAACTTACCTTTTAAAATTTCCTCGGACAATGGTTCTTCAAGATATTTCTGGACAGCTCTTTTCAACGGTCTTGCTCCAAAGTTAGGATCGTAACCTTTCTCAGCAAGGAACTCTTTCGCACTCTTCGTAAGTTCAAGAGTCATATTCATTGTCTTCAACCTTTTCATGATATCTTGAACTGCAATGTCAACAATTTGAATTATGTGCTCTTTTTCGAGTGGTTTGAATATAATTATCTCGTCAATTCTATTCAAAAACTCAGGACTGAAAACACGCTTAACCGCTTCCTCAATTGTCGTTTTCATTGCTTCGAACCTATCTTTTGGAGTTTCACCAATACCAAAACCAATTCCACCTGTAACTTTTATATCTCGTGTTCCAATGTTTGAGGTCATTATTATAATTGTGTTCCTGAAATCAACCCTTCTTCCGAGGCTATCAGTAAGTTGCCCATCGTCAAGAACTTGAAGCAAGATATTGAAAACATCTGGATGTGCTTTTTCAATTTCATCAAAGAGAACAACTGAATAAGGTTTCCTTCTGACCTTTTCAGTTAATTGTCCACCTTCTTCATATCCAACATATCCAGGTGGAGCACCAATTAATCTTGAGACATTGAATTTTTCCATATATTCTGACATATCAATTCTTATCAATGCATCTTCGGTATCAAACAAATATCTTGCAAGCGCTTTCGCAAGTTCTGTTTTTCCGACGCCGGTTGGTCCTAGGAAGATGAATGAACCGATCGGTCTTCTTGGATCTTTCAAGCCAGCCCTTGCTCTTCTTATAGCGCGCGTTAATTTTTCAATTGCTTCATCTTGTCCAACAACCTGTTTTTTAAGTTCCTGCTCCATATTCATCAATTTTTCTGACTCAGACTGACTTATCTTATTCACAGGTATTCCAGTCATCATTGCAACAACTTCAGCTATATCTTCTTCGGTGACTTCAAAAACCATTGTTTGTGCTTTAATTTCCCACTCGCGTTTCGCTATTTCAAGGTCGCTAAGAAGTTTTTTCTCAAGATCTCTTAACCTTGCTGCTTGTTCAAAATCTTGGTTTTTTACAACTTGATTTTTCATCTGTCTTATTCTTTCAATCTCTTCCTCCAATTCAACTATCTCCTTCGGCACAACTATATGAGATAAATGGACCCTTGCTCCGGCTTCATCCATTACATCAATTGCTTTGTCCGGAAGATAACGGTCGGTTATATATCTATCACTTAATCTCACACATGCTTCAATTGCTTTGTCGGTATACTTTACATTATGATGTTCCTCGTATTTGTCTTTTATGTTCATTAAAATATATATCGTTTCTTCAACGCTTGGCGGATCAATCATAACCTTTTGAAATCTTCTTTCCAATGCACCATCTTTTTCAATATACTGACGATATTCATCAAGTGTTGTAGCCCCTATGCATTGAAGTTCGCCTCTTGCGAGGGCTGGCTTAAACATATTTGAAGCATCAAGCGAACCAGAAGCGCCACCTGCTCCGACTATCGTATGCAACTCGTCAATGAAAAGTATTACATCCTTTGCTTTTTCAAGTTCGTTTAAAATAGCTTTGACTCTTTCCTCAAACTGACCACGATATTTTGTGCCAGCAACAAGCGCAGCCAAGTCAAGTTGAACTATTCTTTTATTATGCAAAACCCTTGAAACCTTTTTCTGCACAATTCTAAGAGCAAGCCCTTCAACTATCGCAGTTTTACCAACCCCTGGTTCGCCTATTAAAACTGGATTATTTTTCTTTCTTCGGCTTAAAATCTGGGCTACTCTGTCAATTTCTTTATCTCTACCTATCACTGGATCAAGTTTCCCTTCAATGGCAAGTTTGGTTAGATCTCGACTAAAATTGTCAAGGACGGGAGTTTTTGTTCTTTCTTGTGATTTTGTTGACTCAAAATGTTTAGCTTTTTCTGTAACACTTGATTTCCCGCTCAATATATTGTCAAGCTCATTACGCACTGCTTCATATGTAACTCCAAATTGCTTTAAAATCTGTGACGCAAGATTATCTTCATCCCTCAAAATTGAAAGCAACAAATGCTCAGTTCCAATTACATCAGATTTGTATAGTTTCGCTTCAAGGTAAGTAATTTTAAGAACTTTCTCTGCTTGTTTCGTCAACGGCAAACTCCCCATAACTAATGTCCCACCAGTAGTTCTCACTGTGTCCTCAATCGCCTTTTTAAGCTTGTAAAGATCACAACCCAAATTGCGGAGAATTTTAACAGCAAGACCTTCCCCTTCTCTGATTATACCAAGCAAAAGATGTTCAGTTCCAATATAATCATGCCCTAATCGCAACGCTTCCTCACGACTTAATCTTATAACTTCTTGAACTCGGTTAGAGAAGTTACCTTCCATGGCAAATTTATTTAATTTGTTTGTATTTTCATTTTTCTTAACAAGAAAAATTTAAAGCAGGTTTCACAAGAACAATTTCCCTTAATCAAATATAATTATTTTACTTCCATTTGTCAAATTAAAAAATTACCAACGAAGGCGAAGTAATACCAACGGTTATTGCTCTTATCTTTTGTAATAAAACTTAAAAGCGACGACATAAAACCTTGTCAAGAAAGCTAACCGAAAGTTTGCTCAATTTGATTTTGTTTCTTTCATTTTTTAAAATTTACAAAGGTTCAAACATAAAATCTGCTAAATCAGTATGAAAGATATGAGCTTGTTTGAAAAGCTTGTCTTTATACTTTACACACAGGGATGGGAACAACTTGGCAAAATACCCAACCCCATAACTGGCAAAATTGAGAAAAAACTGGAGGAAGTCAGATTCACAATTGATCTACTTGATATGCTAAAGGAAAAAACAAAAGGAAATTTAACAGAAGATGAGTCAAGATTTCTTGAATACTCTATTTCCCAACTTAAGATAAATTATTTCTTTGAAGTTGAAAATGAAAAGAAACAAAAGTCGGAAACAACCACGCAAAACCAATCATAAATAAATCTCATATTTAAATGAAATTTGGGATCATAGGTAACCTCGCGAAAGAATCTCTTTACGAGATAGTCCTAAACCTGGTAAATCAATTGGAATGCGAAAAAATCCAATTCTTTGTTCAAGAAGAAATAGCGAATGAAATTGAAAAAAGATTTACGAGAAAGATTGAATCTAAACTAAATCTTATGGACCTACTTGAAAACGCGGACATGATTGTTTCATTTGGTGGTGATGGAACAATTCTTTCAACAGCAAGATTAGTTGGATATAGGGAATTGCCAATACTTGGCGTAAACTTGGGGAAGCTCGGATTCCTTGCCGAGGTTTCACCTGAAGAAATTTTTGATTTTATAAAAAAAGTTTGTAACGGTGAATATAGAATTGAAAAAAGAATGGTTCTTGAAGCAAGTGTAAAAGGAAAAACTGAAAAATACTTCGCTCTAAATGATATCGTAATTGACAGATCCGGATCAACACGGGTTGTTGATATTGAAACATACATAAACGATGAATATCTGATAACATATACAGCAGACGGACTTATCATATCTACACCTACTGGCTCAACTGCATATTCTCTTGCTGCTGGTGGACCTATTGTGACGCCAACAAGCAATGTTATAACTCTTACTCCTATCTGTCCTCATACTTTAACCGCAAGACCTGTCGTAATACCAGATGATAGCGTGATTAAAATCAACATTAGGTTTTACGACAAAGATATTTTAATTACAGCCGATGGGCAAATTGAATACAAAATCAAACCACCTGTTGAGGTTGTTGTAAAGAAAGCTGATTACAAGGTAAATCTTGTAAAACGGCTTGAGATAAGCTATTTTGATGTATTAAGATCAAAGCTAATGTGGGGCAAAGATTTAAGAATTGAAAAACAAAAGCAGGACAATAAAAATGCCAACCTATGAAGATGCTTTGAAGCTTCTTTTTGAATATACTGAAAGTGAAAATCTACGCAAACATGCCTTGGCAGTAGAAGCAGCCATGAGAGCTTATGCTCGTAAATTTGGTGAAGACGAAGAGAAATGGGCAATTGTTGGACTTTTACATGATTTTGACTATGAAAAATTTCCAAGCCAAGATCAGCATCCTTGGGTAGGTTCAAAAATACTTGAAGAAAGGGGATACCCAGAAGATATACGCAAGGCGATCTTAGCTCATGCAGATTACACGGGTGTTCCGAGAGATACGCTAATGGCTAAGGTTCTTTATGCTTGTGATGAACTTTGTGGTTTTATAACAGCAGTTGCCCTTGTCAGACCGAACAAAAAACTTGAAGAGGTGACGGTTGAATCAGTAAAGAAAAAGCTCAAAGATAAAGCTTTTGCAAGGTCTGTGAATAGAGATGACATTTATAAAGGTTCTGAGGAACTTGGAATCCCACTTGATGAACATATTCAATTTGTCATTAATGCAATGAAGTCAATATCAGACAAACTCGGATTATGAATTCAACTTTAATAGTTTATTTATTTCTATCGCTCGGAATTATCTTCCAAGGTGAAATAGCATTGTTGGGCGTTGGACATTTAATTCATTCTGGAACCGTTAACTTTTTCTCAATTATCCTTATTGCAACTCTCCTTTCCTTCATAAACAATGAGATCATATTCGCCTTGTCTAAAGCGGGATTCAAACTTTTGCCAATTCAACATGAAAAAATTTTAAAAACCGGAATGTTAATTGAAAAATATAAAATGCTCCTTCTTCTCTTTTCACGGTTTATTTATGGAATAAGAAATATAATTCCAGCGCTTTTTGGATTAACAGATATAAAGCACTTTGAATTTTCTATTCTGAACCTTTTAGGAGCGTTCATCTGGGCGTTGACATTCACAACTATCGGACTAATCTCAGGTAAAACACTCTCTCTTTTCTTTGATGTTCGGAAATACCAAATGCTTATCTTTGGATTCTTTTTGGGAATTGCTTTTACAATACCAATGTTTAAAATTTTAAAATTAAAAAGAGGATAAATCTTATGTCAATTAATAGATTATCAAGACGTAAATTTTTTAATCTCGTAGGTTCGTTTATTGTGGCATCATTTGGTGCCTCAGCGTTTTTCACTCTGTTTCACGGTTGCGGAAGAGAAGAAACAAATCCAACCCAACCTCCTACATCGGGAACAAGATTTACAATAAAATTAAGCGAGCATCCAGAACTTGGACAGGTAGGAGGATTCAAGACATTTACTGCAAATTCAATTCCTATAATTGTATTTCGCACGGGACAAACAACATTTAAAGCTTTATCTATGATATGCACACATCAAGGTTGTAGAACTAATTGGATCAACTCGGAACAACAATTTCATTGCCCTTGCCATGGTTCAAGATTTGATAAAGATGGCAAAGTAATCCAAGGACCAGCAACACAAAACTTGAGAACATATAACACTGAATATAAAAGCGATACAAATGAATTAATTATATATCTTTAAGCTTTGGCTTTCCCGATAAATTTCTCGATTAAAAATTCTATTTTGTCTATATCATACGGTTTCTGAATAAATCCGCTTAAACCCTCTTCCGCCATTAATACTGTTGGTGATGGTTCTGTAATAAAGTAACCGCTCGTTAATACAACGCAAGCGTTTGGATTTATTTGTTTTATCTTTCTAAAAGTTGTAATTCCATCTATTGTCGGTAAACCAATATCTATCAAAACAAGGTCAATTTTTCCCATGTTCATCTTGTAAATCTCAATAGCATCATAACCATCATCAGTTGCAAATACTTTATGCCCTCTTGATTCAAGATACTCTTTTAAAAGATATCTTAAACTATCTTCATCCTCAACTATTAAAATCGTGGCTGGCGTAATTTCTTTAATTTCAATTGTCTCAGCTTCTTCAACCTTTCTTTCAACAGATGGTAGATAAATATAAAATGTCGTCCCTTTACCTATTTGCGTTTCATAACTGATGAAACCATTGTGAGATTGAATAATTTTCAAAACTATCGGAAGCCCAAGACCCGTGCCTTTTTCAGGAGGTTTAGTTGTAAAAAATGGTTCAAAGATTTTATCTTTAATCTCTTCCGGAATTCCAATCCCCGTGTCAGAAATTGATATAACAACATACTGATCAGAGGTAACCCCAGCGAATTTACCTTTTAAGGATTCTCCGTCAACACTATAAGCTTCTATCCTTAAAACTCCTCCGTTTGGCATAGCATCTCTGGCATTAATACACAAATTCATTATCGCTTGAACCATTTGACCATAATCGACATTTACATAACCTACATTTTCAGCAATAACTGTTTCAATTTTTATATTTTCTGGAAAACTATGAACGACAAGGGTTCTAATTTCTTGAATTAGATCGTTAACATCAATAGTTGAAAACTTCCCACTTTCCCTTCTTACAAAATTCAAGAGGCGTCTTGTTATATCAGATCCTCTTTCAACACTTTTCCTTAAAATCTCAAGCACTTTTACTATCTCGGGATCTTCCTCAGTTAACTTCCTTCTTAAAACTTTAATACCTGCCTGTATTGACGAAAGAACATTGTTAAAATCGTGCGCAATACCACTTGATATTGAACCAATCGATTCAAGCTTTTGAAATTGAAGCATCTGTGCTTCAAAAAGTTTCTGTTCGCTTATATCACGCTTTATTGCAACGAAATTTGTTATGTTACCTTGGCTATCAAACAATGGTGATATGCTCATATACTCGTAATAAAAATCACCATTTTTCTTCTTATTAATCAATTCACCTTCCCAAACCTTTCCACTTAAAATTGTTTTCCACAAATTCTCATAGAATTTTTTATCGTGTTTCCCACTTTTCAAAATTCTTGGATTCCGTCCGATCACCTCGTTAATTTTGTAACCAGTTATTCTTTCAAAGGCAGGATTAACATATTGTATATTACCACTTATGTCAGTTATTAACACAGCTTCTAATAGATTTTCAATAACTTTGCTTAACATTAACCTTTCACGCTGTAATTTTTCTTCCTCTGTTACATCCATCGCAATAATTATATATCCATCTATATTCCCAGCCGAAGCAAAAACAGGTTGAATGTCAACAACGAGAGTCATTTCTTTTCCTTTATCTAAGCTGAAAGGCACAAATAATTTTTTTATACCTTCCCCTCTTACAAGCGTCTTTTTAAGGAGGTCTAAATTGATACTGTTAAAGAAATCTTTTGTCCTTTCCTCTACTACGCTACGGACATCATCTTCAGATAAACCAAGCACCTTTTTCATTTCGGAATTTAGATAGAGAAGATTTCCACTGTTATCAACTCTTAATATTCCAACAGGGGCATTTTCAAGGACTGTTCTTATAAATTTTTCTGAGCTTTTCAACAGTTCGAACAGTCTAGCATTTTCGATGGCACTTGCAATTTCTCCACATATATTTACACCGAGTTCAATTTCCTCTTTCCCAAGTATTTTTTGGGAATTGAAATAAATATCAAGTCGTCCTAAAAACTTTTCTCTGTGAACTATCGGGAAAAACACAAGAGATTTGATTCTTTCTTCAACTAACACATCTCTAAAGTTAAAAAGCGATTTTTCATTTTCAACATCATCAATTACAATAGGGGAAACATATTCTTCACTTCGCCAAGGTGTATATTCCTCCGCAATCTTAATATGTCTATCGCTTAAACCCACTGAAACAGCGCAATTTAAAACTTCTGTTCCTTCCCTGTTATTTTTCAAAAAAATCGCAATTTTATTCGTCTCATAATTTTCCATCATCAAATTTAATACAGATCTTAAAATGTCTTCAATATCAAGTTTAAAGCCGATCATTTGTGAAACTTTATTTAAAATATTTAACTGCCTCAATCTTTTCATAGCTTGGTTATAATATTCTGAATTCCTAAAAGCAGTTGCGATTTGGACAGAAACACGAGTTAAAAATTCCCTATCCTCTGGTTTTATCCCATCAATTTTATCACTTTCAACATTAAGAATTCCAATCACTTCATCTCCGAGCATAAGAGGGACATCAAATTCAGATCTTATATCTGGATGTTCCTTAATATACCTTGGATCATTTAAAACATCAGGAGAATAAATTGGGCTTCTAAATATGTAAGCATGGTTTATAAGTCCCCTGCTTCCAAATGCAAGTTCATTGATTAAATATTTTTCTTGGAATCCAACTGAGCTAAGCAAACGGAATTTTTGGTTTTCTTTGTCAACAAGGTAAATTGAAAAGCGATAGTAACCTAATGATTCTTTGAAAATTTTTAAAATTTCGCTGATCGCATCCTGAATTTGTATATTTGACAAAAGAATGTGATTGACTCTGGATATAATAAAATTTTCAAGATCACGCCGTTTGATTTTAGCGATTAATTTTGAAAGTTTTTCGGCGAGTTCACCCACCTCATCCCCGGATTTATAATCTATCTCAATATATTGCCCCTTGAGTGCTCGTTCAATTGCTATCTTATATTTTTCAATCGGGTTTAAAATCCTCCAAATGAAAATATATCCAGCACCAAGAGCGAAAAAGATCAGTGTGAAGATCAGTATCGGTTCAATTTTAACACTATATCGAAAAATGTTTGAGATAACCATTAAGACAACAAGGATAAAAAGAGAAAATAGAACAAACTTTACCTTCAAACTCATATCAACCTCCAGAATTTAATAGACCTGTTAGGAAATTAAGGATGAAAAACGAAGCAAGGCGAGATGTTTTCCCATCAATGTCAAATTCTGGATTTATCTCAGCTATATCAAGAACCTTTACATTTAGATTTAAACCGCAATACAGCGCAATTTTTAAAACTTCTTCCGCGGTCAATCCATCCGGATAAGTTGCGCTTACGCCCGGGGCGTCAGAATTTCTAACAGCATCCATGTCAAAACTCAAATGAACAAAATATCCATTTAATTCATTTTTGAGAATATTCAAAATAAAGTCAAGACTCTTTTCTCTGACATCTTGAAGCGTAAAAATTCTTACTCCATTTTCCAAGGCATAATTAAAGTGATAAATTGAATTTGCAAAATCTTGAATTCCAATTTCAAAAAGTTTGTCAGGTTTAAACTCTGATTCAAGAATTTGCCTAAATGGTGTTCCACTATTTCTTGACTCCGCTTTACGGACATCAAGATGCGTATCAATGTTGATTACAGCCTTTTTGTTTATCATGTAATTTCTTGCGAAGCCAATATAATTTGGAAAAGCTATATCATGTCCTCCACCAATTATGATTGGGGTAATCTTATTTTTAATAAGTTCTTCAACGACAAAAGAAAGTCTTTCATGGATATCTTCAAGAGTTCCATCTGTTTTCAAATTTCCAAGATCAAAAATTTTCAACTCGGTTATTTGCTTTCGGAATTTAAAATTAAATGGTGTCAAACGATAAAAGTATTTTCTAAATTCATCTGGAGCCTTTGAAGCACCCGGTCTTCCGCTGTTTCTTCTAACCCCCTCATCCTGCGGGACGCCGAGGATGGCGATGTCAATATCTCTAAAGTCTTGTCTTTTTCTTAAAACTAAATCACCCATACGCGGATCGCTAACATCACCCCTTGAGAAAAACAAAGCATCATCAGGTGGAAATATAAGCTCAAAAATTTTTTCAATCATTTTAAAACCATAAATAAATTTTTATCTTTACCTATTATCCCGCTTCACCTGAAATTGACTTTGCCTTAAAACTTGAATTTTTAATTTCAAAATATTATATTTATATCGGTCTTTTGACAAGCGGGAGTAGCTCAGATGGTAGAGCGTCACCTTGCCAAGGTGAATGTCGCGGGTTCGAGTCCCGTCTCCCGCTCAACTTTTTGACTATTTTCCCCTTCATATTGTTTCAATCCAAGTAAACATAGCCGGGTGAATTAGCCAATTCAACTTACTCCCCGAACCACCAAACAATGATACTTCAACACAAGCAACGCTGTTCTTTTCAAATTCAATTGGTTTAGAAATTCCCATCAACCAAGCTAAAAATTCCCCTAAATGAGGTTCGTGTCCAACGGCTAATATATTTTCACACCCAAAAGATGTAATTACTTTCATCAAAGATTGAAAATCGGAACCAGGGACGAGTTCATTTATATTGACAATCTCTGATTGAATTTGAAGTATATCACGGATTATTTCCGCCGTTTGAACCGCTCTAACAAGAGGGCTTGAAATTATCAAATCAATTTTCAAATTCATTTTCTTCAAAAAAATAGCCATTTTTCTTGTCGTTTCCTTCCCAAGTTCAGTTAAACTTCTATCAAAATCACTCATCCCTGGTTTCTTTTGTTCAGCATCTGCGTGTCGCACAAGATAAATAATCACAAATCAAAGATCATTTTTTATTTTTCACCTGTTTATCAAGAAACTCAACGATTGCTTTATATGCTTTAATTCTATTTTTAAGTTTTGAAAGCCCATGCCCTTCATCATCAAAAACAAGGTATTCAACAATTCCACCTCTTGCCTTTATTGATTCAACGATTTGATCTGATTCGGATTTTGGAACGCGTGGATCATTTGCACCTTGGATAATCATAAGAGGTGCTTTGATTCTGTCAACATAATAGAACGGTGAAATTTCCTTTAAAAATTCAGCATCCTTCTCTGGATCACCATATTCAGCCATTCTATGTCTTTGGCGCCATGCGCCGGTGTTCTTTAAGAACGTTAAGAAGTTAGAAATTCCAACAAGATCAATACCAGCAGCCCAGAGCTCGGGATAAAATGTAACCGCTGCGAGCGTCATGTAACCTCCATAACTACCACCATAAACAACTATCTTCCTCGGATTAATATAACCAGTTGACTTAAGAAACTCAGGTATCATAGCGACATCTTTTATTGCATCTTTTCGTTTCGTTGTATTATCAAGTGAAGCGTATGTTTTCCCATATCCTGTGCTTCCGCGAATGTTTGGCGCATAAACTGCATAACCATTATTTACAAAATACTGATAAAGCGCCGAAAATCTCGGTAACTCTTGAGCTTCGGGACCACCATGAATAGAAACAATTACTGGCAATGAGCTATCTTTCTTAGCATCTTTTGGAAGATAAAGATAACCAGGAATTTCAAGTCCATCAAATGATTTAAAACGAACAAGCTTCGGCTCAACAAACGAACTTTGTGGTATTCCCGCAGTTGAACTCTTGGTGATTTGTGAGTAAATATTCCTTTGTGTATCGTAATAGTAAATGTCTTGATTTTTCACAGGGCTTAAATATGTAAATATGATCTTTGTCCCGTCAGAGGTAAATCTTAAAGTTCCTATGACTCCACCAGCGGGGAAATTTAACTTTTTGCTCTTTCCTGAGTTAATATCCAAGGAATAAACCTCGCTATAACCATCAACATTAAGAACATAGACGAGATATTTACCATCTTTTGAAAGTTCTATCGTCTCAACATCCCAGTTAGTGTTGTAGATGTATTTTAATTTCCCATTCGGAATGTCAATATAAGCTATTCCGACAAACTCTTTTCCTTCATCTGAAAGAAGGTACATTCGCTTGCCATCTTTTGAAAACTTAACCCCGAAGTATCTTGCAGGCTCAGTATGTGGGGTTATGTTGTAAACTTTTCCAGTTTCATACTCTACGAGATAGAGATCATTATCAAAACTGCTGCGGTTTTGAGATACAACGATGTATTTATTATCAGGTGACCATGCGACAACAGAATTATTTCCATCATTTTGCCATACAAGTTTTTTCTCCCCAGTTTTAATGTTCATAACATAAACATCAAAAAAAGCTCTATTTCTTTCATTAGCCGTAAAAGCGAACATGGTTCCATCGTTGGACCAAGCTCCGAAATTATAAATTACATTATCGTTATAAGTTAATCTTCTTATTTCACTTCCATCAGATTTTAAAAGAAAAAGTTGCGTATGTTCATTCCCACCGATATCTTTCCCAAAAAGAAGCCAGTATCTATCCTTCGGATTCCACGAGACAAATTGCACTCTTTCATCAAAAAATGTTAATTGTTCTGGGCAACCAGTCTCAATGCCAGTTTTCCATACCTGATTCGTTCCAGTTATATCAGTAAGATAAGCTATAAATTTTCCATCTGGTGAAATAGTTGGACTATATGCGCTTTTTATGTTGAGGTATTGCTCAATTGTATAAGTTTGAGCAAACAGAAGAAGGAAAGGTAAAATTGTAAATAGGGCAAGGAAAATAATTCGTCTCTTCATCATACTTTTTTTAAAGATTTTGTTTAAGTTCAACACTTTAAAAATTATAAAATTTTCGAGTAATGTTCAAACTGATCCAGAAATCTGGCGGAGCAAGATCGCTTAGTTTTGTGAACTTCAAAATTGGTGAAAAAATAAGCAAGAAGATTTTGCATTTAGATGGAATTTTTGATAATTTAAATTCAAGCTTCAAAACAAAATCGTTTATTGCTATGTTAGTAGGAACAAAGTTCAAGGGCGTTGACTTCTACAATACCGAGGAACTCCTCACGGAAGAAGAAAAAATGGTTCGCGATACCATCAGGGAGTGGGTTGATGAAAAAGTTATCCCGATAATTGAGAAACACTATATGGAAGGAACTTTTCCAATGCACCTCGTGCCTGAAATGGCGGAACTTGGAATTTTCGGGGCAACTTTACCCGAGAAATATGGTTGTGCGAACCTTAACAATGTTGCATATGGTTTAATTATGCAAGAACTTGAGCGCGGAGACAGTGGAATACGGAGTTTTGCATCGGTACAAAGTTCACTTGTAATGTATCCAATTTATGAGTTTGGTAGTGAAGAACAGAAAAATTACTGGCTTCCAAAACTTGCACGCGGTGAAAAAATTGGTTGCTTCGGATTGACGGAACCGGATTTTGGTTCAAACCCTGGTGGATTACGAACGAAGGCAGAATATAAAAATGGTGGGTTTGTTTTGAATGGGACAAAAATGTGGATAACAAATGGAACAATTGCTGATGTTGCAGTTGTATGGGCAAAACTTGATGGAGTAATTCGCGGTTTTTTGGTTGAAAAAGGGACCCCTGGATTTGAAGCACCAGAAATGAAAGGTAAACATTCCCTTCGTGCTTCTGTGACAAGTGAACTTGTATTTCAGGATTGCTGGATACCTGAAGAAAACATACTACCTAAAGCAGTGGGTTTAAAATCAGCTCTTATGTGTTTGACACAAGCAAGATATGGTATTGCTTGGGGTGCCGTTGGTGCTGCTATGGCATGCTATGAAACAGCTCTTGAATATGCCAAAACAAGAATACAATTTGATAAACCAATTGCCTCATTCCAACTCGTTCAAGAAAAGCTCGTCTATATGCTTACCGAAATAACAAAAGCACAACTTTTATGTATTCAACTTGGAAGGTTGAAAGACCAAGGCAAAGCTAACTTCGTTCAAGTTTCACTTGCGAAAAGAAATAATGTTTACCACGCGCTTGAAATCGCACGCCTTGCAAGGGATATACTCGGAGCAAACGGAATATTGAACGAATATCCAGTTATGAGACATATGAATAATCTTGAATCAGTAAAGACTTATGAAGGAACTCACGATATCCACACACTTATAATAGGCGAACATATTACCGGTTATTCCGCTTTTACATGAAAAATTTAAAAATTAGCAACAACCCCGACTTTTGAAGTCGGGGTTTTTTGTTTTTATTTCAAATTAACAATCCAATTAAGAACTTTATCAACTTTCTCCGGATCATCCATTTCACAATAAAATCTTAACAATGGTTCGGTTCCCGAAGCTCTTACGAGAAGCCAGCCATTATCAAAGAAAAATTTGAATCCATCAATCGTTAGGATATTGTTAACTTTATAACCAGCAATTTCTTTCAACCCCTTCTTAAGCCTTCCGAGAACTTTCTGCTTGTGCGCTTCTGTAGTGTGAAGATCAATTCTTTTATAATAGTGAGGACCTATTTCCTCAAAAATTTCATCAACTATTTCAGAAAGTTTTTTCCCTCTCTTAACCATCATTTCACAAATTGTTAATCCAAGAAACAAACCATCTCTTTCAGGTATATGAGTTTTAACTCCAATTCCACCGCTTTCTTCACCGCCGATCATCACATCTTTTGTAACCATAAGCGTTGCGACATGTTTAAAACCGACAGGTAGTTCATAAACTTTTAAGCCATATTTATTCGCAAGTTTATCAACCATTAATCCAACGGAAACAGTTTTAACAACATCACCCCTTAAACCCTTATCCTCATAGAAATATTTTAACAAAATCGCAAATACTCTTTGCGGGTCAACAAAATTTCCTTTTTCATCAACAGCGCCAATCCTATCTGCGTCTCCATCGGTTGCAAGACCTATGTCAAAACCTTTCTCTGGAACAAGTTGCATTAATTCAGTAAGATTTTTCGCAATTGGCTCAGGGCTTACTCCACCAAAAGAAGGATTGAACTCATTATGAATGACAACTGCTGAAGGTATAATCTCATTCAAAATCTTTTGTCCAGCTCCATACATCGCATCGTGAACTATTTTCAATCCAGATCTTTTTATTGCTTCAACATCTATTTTCGCTTTTAAGTCATCAATATAAATTTTCTTCAAATCAACAAGTTCAATTAATCCTTTCTCTTTTAGTTGCTCAAATGATTTTTTCACTTTTGCAATTTCTGATTTCGGAAGCTTGTTTGCTTCTTTTTCAATTTTTTCTATGTTCTCAACTTCTTCAGGACCGCCAAAATCTGCTTTTAACTTATAACCGTTGTATCTATACGGATTATGACTTGCAGTTATAACAACTCCTCCAGCACAATTAAACTTCGGAATTGCTAATGAAACCGCAGGCGTTGGAGAATATCCATCGGATAATAGAACCTTTATCCCGAAATTCGCTATCACAGTTGCAACATGTTCAGCAAACTCTCGCGAAAGAAACCTCGTATCGTATCCTATAACGAGTCCATTTTTAGCTTTTTTATGTCTTTTATAAAATTTTGCGGTTGCAATTGCAACTTTAGTCAAATTTTCAAATGTGAAATCTTTGGCGATTATGCCTCTCCAACCATCAGTTCCAAATTTTATATGTGCCATGTTCTTTTTGATTTTGTTTTTAATTTATTCACATAAATTTAAGGCTATTTCAATTTAAACTCCAAAAACCTACTTAAATTAAACCCTGCTTTGAGATCTTTCCCCTATTCCTGCGAACAAAGTCAATCATGACATCAATATATTCAAGCAAATCCGGACACTTTATATAAACTCGCTCTAAAATTGAAGTCGTAAAATTACAGTCATAATGAACATGATGATCAAAATAATCAATCAATTGGACGGGAATGCCAGTGACTTTTTGAAAAAACTGAGGTTTCATCAATTTCTTCATTGTCTGTGGTGAAATGTGGAAATAAATAAAACTTTTCCCAAGTCGTTCAGCGAAAATTTGAGTTAGCTCAAAAACTCTATGTGGTTTCGGATCCGTAAGATGAAAAACCTTTCCAATTGCCTCATCAAGTCCACTCAAATAAGCAATTGAATCAACTACATAATCCACGGGGACGATGTTAACTTCCGCGTCACCTGATCCAACCTTTGGGAACGGAGAATAATTTGGAAGTTTTAACATCAAAAGAATGACATAATAAGGTCCATCAAATTTGGCGGTTTCACCTGTTTTTGAATCCCCGACAACTATCCCTGGTCTGTAAATCGTCGTGGGAATAAACCTTTGATTTTCTCTCACAACCTTTTCAGCAAGAAATTTCGTTTCCTCATAAAAATTTTTAAAACCTTGTCCGAGATCGAAATCACTTTCACTAAAAATCCCAGTTGCAAGACCAGAAACATAAGCTGTGCTCACATAGTTAAATCTTCGCAAATTGGGACAATTTTTCAAAAAGTTAACAACATTTTCAGTTCCCAAAACATTTACTCGATAACCCACCTCAAAAGAAACAGCGAGATCATAAACAGCTGCAAGATGAAAACATTCTGTTATCTCATCTTTAATTTTTTCTGGTTTCTCAATTCCAAGGTTCGGTAATGTGATATCACCTACTATAATTTGAAGTGCTTTTGACATTGAAGGAAATTCCAAAATAATTTTCCTGATCGTTTCGTTTGCAAGATGAAGGTATTTTTCTTGAACGATAAGATAAAACTTCTCTATGTCGCTCCTATAAGAAAATAATTTTTTCATCAGCCTTGTTCCTATAAATCCTGGAAACCCCGTGAAAAGTGCAACTGACATCGTAAAATAGTTTTTGTTTGTAAGCCCATTTTAATTTTGTTAAATTATACTAAAAATTTCACAAACAAAAAACTTCACCGCGTTGCCTCAAGATTTGAGGAGCTTTTTGAAAATTTTAATGGAAAGGAATGAACTTAAAGAAATTAACGCTGAAGTTTCAACGGAACTTGAAATTACTGAAATCGCAGACAGGGTTGTAAAATCAAGTGGTCCAGCCCTTTTATTCAAAAATGTTAAAGATAGTAAGTTTCCTGTAACGATAAATCTATTTGGAACCTACGAAAGAGTTAAACTCGCAATCAGAAATGAACCTGCTGAAGCTTTCAAATGGCTTGTTGAATTTCTAACTGAAAAACCTACGCCTAAAAACATTTACAAAAATAGAAGATATTTTTTTAAACTTTTCAAAGCATTAAAACCCAAAGTTGTTAAAAACGCACCTGTTCAAGAAGTGGTAAATCTTAATCCTAACCTTTTTGAAATTCCTGCATTGAAATGCTGGCCTAAAGATGGAGGTAAGTTTATTACACTACCGCTCGTTATAACTCATGATCCAGAAACAGGAAAAAGAAATGTTGGAATGTACAGAGTTCAACTTTACGACGAAAAAACCGCTGGGCTTCATTGGCAAAGCCATAAAACAGGAGCTTATCACTATTGGAAATCCGAAAAACTTAACAAACCACTTCCTGTAGCAATTGCAATTGGCGGACATCCGGCACTTATTTTTTCTGCGATCGTCCCACTCCCCCCCAACCTTGATGAACTTATGTTCGCTTCATATCTTCTTAATGAAAAAATTCGCCTCGTAAGAGCAAAAACAATTCCAATGTTAGTTCCGGCAGACGCTGAATTTATAATTGAAGGTTACGCTTATCCATTTGAACGAAGAATTGAAGGTCCGTTTGGCGATCACTTTGGTTATTACTCACTCTCTGAACCGTTTCCCGTGCTACATGTCACAGCGATCACCCATAGAAAAGATGCGATTTATCCAGCAACAATAGTTGGTAAACCTCCGATGGAAGACACTTGGATTGGAAAAGCAATATCCGAAATTTTCTTCCCAATCATAAAAATGCAACTTCCTGAAATAGAAAGGATGTATATAAGCGAAGAAGCTGGTTTTCATAACTTGGGTATCTTATCTGTGGAAAGCTATTTCCCACGACAAGCAATCAAAGCAATGATGGGAGTATGGGGACTTGGGCAACTTTCTTTAACTAAAATTTTAATAGCGGTTGACAAAACTATAAATCCAGAAAACTTGAAAGATGTCGCAATTGAAATTTTAAAATGGGTTGACTTTTCACAAGATTTAATCTTCATAAGAGATGCTCATACTGATACGCTTGATGTTGCAGGACCATTAACAGATCATGGTTCAAAACTTGGAGTCGACGCAACTCCTAAAAAGGAAAGACAACCATTTGACATAGAAAAAGTTGATTTACCTGAATTGAAAGGCAAAAGCGAGATCATTGATGAATTAAGACCAGTTGATGGAATTCTCGTTATAAAAATCAAAAAAGATAAACCCTTTAAAGCCAGAGAAATAGCAAAAGAAATATGGAATCTTGACACTGGTAGAAAAGTTAGGATCATGTTTATTGTAGATGAAGAGGTTAACATTCACGATAAAACTGATCTTGTATGGGGGATATTTACAAGGTTTGATCCTGAAAGAGATATATTTTTTGATGAGAGAAATTTAAATTACCGAGTTCTTCCGTATTTCGGTCAACGAATGGCAATTGATTGCACAAGAAAATTTGAAGAAGAAGGACATTACAAACCGTGGCTTGAAGTTATAAAAATGGATGAAAAAGTTAAAGAAAGTATCACCCAGCGATGGCAAGAGTTTGGATTTTAAGTTTTTTGCTAATTTTTCTTACAACCATTGAGCAAAACTCACAGGATAAAATAAGACAAAAAAGAGAGGAATTAAATCGTTTACGCAAAGAGATAGAGATTTTTGAGAGCAAAATCAAACAGGCACAAAAAGAAGAAAAAATCACTCTGGAACTAATAGATGATTACGAAAAGAAAGATAATCTTTTGAGACGATTGATCGCTGAACTGAAAAAACAAATTAAAGAAAACGAACAACTGATTCATCAGCTTCAAACCGAGATTCACAAGTCCGAAAGTGAGATTCAAACCTTAAAAGAACAGTATGCCAGATATGTCAGGGCACTCTACAAACGAGGCAGAACCCACGATCTTGAATTGATTTTAACCGCAAAGTCAATTAATCAAATGTTGACTCGAACCGTTTACCTTAAGAAATTTACCGAACACAGGAAAAAAACAATTGACTCTATATATGCGTTACATTCAAAATTAAAAGAACAAAAAGATGAACTTGAACTTGTTCTATCAAAGCAAAAAGATTCTGGTTAGTCAAAAAGAAAGGGAAGAGATTAATCTTCAAGCGAGCATAATAAAAGAAAAAAGAGAAATACTTGCGAAGATAAGAAAAGATAAACGAAATTTGCAGATACAACTTGAAAGGAGGAAAAAAGCAATTAAAGAACTTGAAATTGTTATCGCCAAACTAATTGAAGAGGAAAGGCAAAGAAAACTTGAAGAAAAGAAAATAGATGTTGAAATACCAAAGATAGAAGGAAATTTTGCTAAACTGCGAGGCAAACTTCCATGGCCGGTGGATAATGGAAAGATAGTATCTCGTTTCGGGGAACAGATTCACCCCACCCTTAAAACTATTACACTAAATTATGGTGTTGATATTGCTGTTCCAGAAAACAGCCCGGTTAAAGCAGTTGCAGATGGAATTGTTTCGAAAATTTTTTGGCTGCCGAGTTTTGAGAATATAATCATCATAACACACGATGGTAGTTTCAGGACAGTTTATGCTAACTTATCCGATATATTTGTCAGCGAAGGTGAAAGAGTGAGATCTGGACAGGTCATAGGTAGAAGTGGGGATTCAATTGAGGGTTCAATTGTTCATTTTGAAATATGGTATGAACGACAACAACAAAATCCAGAGATATGGCTTTCAAAAAAATGAACATACCATAATGAAAAAGCTTAACCTGATTTTAACATTAATTTTTTACAACTTATTTTTCGTCCCAATTCTTTTTATTGCTTTCCACATTCTCGGACATTTGAATAAAAAAGTCAAAAAAGGCATAGAAGGACGGAAGGATCTTTTAAAAGATCTCGAATTAAAAATAAAACAGAAATTTAATCCACAAAAGCCGACATTTTGGTTCCACTCCTCATCGCTTGGCGAATTTGAACAAGCTAAACCACTGATAGCAAAAATTAGGGAAAAAATAAACCCAAATATAATTGTAACCTTCTTTTCCCCCTCTGGATATGAACATTCAAAAAACTATCCGCTTGCAGATGTGGTCTCATATATCCCCTTTGATTCAATTTTCAACGCAAGAAAATTCACAAACCTGATAAAATCTGATAAAACTTATCTCTTTCTAATGAAGTATGACATCTGGCCAAATCATATCTATATGGCACGAAAAAACAATTTCACAATATGCATAGCAAATGCAATTGTTAATGAAAAAAAGACATCGCTACCGCAACGATTCTTCTATGGTACATTTTATGAATTATGCGACTATATTTTTTTGATCTCTGAGAATGACGAAAAAAACATTACAAAGTTAAATCTAAAGAAACCAAAGATATTTTCAACTGGCGACACGAGATATGATCAAGTATTCAGCAGAAGTAAGGAGTCCAAGAAAAAAGCATTCCTCCCAAGCAATGCAACAACGACGAAAAATAATGAAAGGAAAAAAATTTTCGTTGTTGGAAGCAGTTGGGAAGATGATGAAAAAATTATAATACCGGCGATCATAAAAATTCAGAAATATGAGCCAAAACTTTTAACGATCATTGTTCCACATGAACCAACAGAAGAAAACATTAGAAAAATAGAAGAAGAACTTGCAAACAAAATCTCTTTTATTAGGTTTTCTGCAATTGAAAATTACACTGATCAAAAAGTTATAATTGTCGACGCAGTTGGTTATCTTATGTCGCTTTACGCTTATGCCGATGTTGCATATGTTGGTGGAAGCTTTAAACAAGGAATCCACAATGTGCTCGAACCCGCTACTTATGGAATTCCAGTGATATACGGTCCGAAGATAAACAATTCACCAGAGGCACAAAACCTTGCGAAAATTGGAGGTGGTTTCGTAGTAAAAGACAAAAAAGAATTTTATAAAACTCTAAGGAAACTACTTTCGGATGAAAAATTTAGAATAGAATCTGGCAAAAGATCATTTGAACTTGTTTCTTCAAACCTTGGGGCGACAGATAAAATCATTCAATTTCTTGGATTAAACTCTTGATCTCAAGATAGACTCTTTTTGAATCAATTAACTTCATACATTTGAAATGCCCTTCGGGGCATTTTTTTCTTCCATGAGTGCCAAAGGTCTACAATATAAATTTTCAACTTGCACAATTCTATCCTTATCACCATACGGATAAAATCCAAATTCCGGCACAGTTGATCCAAATATAGCAACAACTGGTGTTCGCATCGCAACTGCGATATGCATTGGCGCTCAATCGTTTGATACAGAAGAAGTATAGAACGCCGAATTAGTTCGGAGCTGTTTGAAGCAAACTTAACTTACCACAAAAATTTATAACGCGCTCGGTGTTGCTCATACTTTTTATTTCTTCACATAGTTTAAAATCTTCCGCACCTCCAACAAGAGAAACTATGAATCCATCATCAGAAAGAAGTTTTGCAAGCTCCGCAAATCTTTCTTTTAACCATCTTTTCGTCTCCCACACAGAGCCCGGCGCGATACTGATAATTTTTGAATTCACCTTAGAAAGAAGTTGATCACAATAAAGTTTTTCATCATCAGATGGATAAAGATTCGGAAGCTCTTTCATATTTGTTTCTATGCCAAATGGCTTGAGCAATGAAAGATTTCTTTCAATCTCATGGATCTTTTCATATCTAACTATGTGAGTGTAAAGAAATTTAAAAGCACTTTTATCAAATCCAACGCGAATTTTAATTCCCGCTAAAAAAGGAATCAAAGCGCTTCTAAAATGTCTCTGTAATATGAACGCGACATCGTATCTTTTGGAAACTATCTTTTTAGCCAATTTAACGATCCCTATTAATCCGCTGTCTTTATTTTTTTTGTCAAAGATTATTATTTCATTGACATCTGGGTGATTCTTTAAAAGTTCAGCGGTTTTAGGTATAAGCATGAAATCAATTTCAGCATTTGGCAAAATTCTGCGCAAAACCTGTAAAAGTGGAAGTGCAAGTACTACATCACCGATAAACGCGGTTTGGATTATCAAGATCTTTTTCCAATTTTTAACATCTATATTCATTTGGATCTAAAACTTTGTGGTGGGCTATGTTTCCATCTTCTATGAAACCAAAGCCAATGATCCGGATATTGACGCACATACTTTTCTAAAATTGCTGTGTGAAGTTGAGTTAATTTAAGTATGTTTTCATTTTCATCTTCCGAAGCTTCAAATCAATTTTTTCGAAAACGAAACGATACTTGAAATTTCTATCTCTTATTGAAAAACCCATCACAATCGGGGCTCCAGTTCGCAAAGACATAACTGCTGGACCCGCAAATGTTGCCGCAGGTCTACCCAAAAAGTTAACAAAAAGCGATTCCTTAGGCGCGCTTTGATCAGCAAGGAGTGCAACCACTCCACCCATTGACAAAATTTTCAATGACTCTCTATATGCTTTCTCCATCGGTATAACTCTATTTCCAAACTTACATCTCCATTTATTTATTTCATTATCAACGAGTTTGTTTCTTTGTGTTTTAACGATTATGTTTAAAGGTTTGTTAATTTCAATACCTAAAACAATAGCACTCAATTCCCAATTTCCAAAATGTCCAGACATTAAAATCAAACCACGCCCTTTGTTTAACGCCTCAGTGACATAGTTAAAGTTCTCCATCTTAACTAAATCTTTTAAATCCTTCACACTTAATTTTTGGAAGCTCATAAACTCAAAAAGAGTTATAAAAAAATTCACATATGCCATTTTTAAAACTCGTCGGATCTCGCTTTCGCTCTTGTCTGGAAACGAATTTTTTAAGTTTTCATAAGCAACCTTCTTTCTATACGGAAGAAAATAATATGCAAATATTCCGAAAGATTTTCCCACTCTTTGTAAAACCCACAAAGGCAAAAGACGAGCGAGAAAAACGAAAAATTTAAAAGCGATATACTCTATATAATTTCTCACCTTCTCTTTAAAATATCTTTTATGATAAAAAGGGGACGCCATGGAAGCGTCCCTGGTTTTTTATTTCATCATTTGTTCTCTTATCAATCTAAATTCGCTATCCGGTTTCCACTCTGGCTTTTTATCCGCATTTGCAAGATAATAAGCCGTAAGGAAAACGAGTTTCGCATCTTCGACCGCTCCATCTAAAACCCATGAATCCTTATATTCGTCACTTGGCTGATGATAATGTTTTGCAATGTACTCTTCAACGACTTTTTTACCATAATCTTCCGGTTTATTGATGTATTCAACTCCGTTATCAAAATACACAGCTGGGACTCCTATTTTCGCAAAATTAAACTGATCCGATCTATAAAACATACCAAGCTCTGGAAACGGATCTGGTTTTACATATCTACCTTGATACCTACTTGCTATTTCACTTACTATTTCACCAATTGTGCTTTTTTCCAGTCCAATTAAAACGACATCTTTGGTTTTACCCCAAATGTTAATTCCATCAACATTTAAGTTCGCAACCATTTTAACTGGTGGAACTGTTGAATTTTGAGCGAAGTATTTTGAACCAAGAAGTCCGGCTTCTTCGGCAGTTAATGTAACGAACATAATAGACCTGCGCGGCTTAACTTTTAACTCTGAAAAAGCTTTCGCTATTGAAAGCAACGCAGAAACACCTGAAGCATTGTCAAGCGCTCCATTGTATATTGAATCACCATTAACTGGTTTACCAATTCCAAGATGGTCATGATGCGATGTGATAACTATATATTCATCTTTTAATTTTTCGTCCCCGCCACGCAAAACGCCAACAACATTTTGTGAAACGATTTCTCTGAATTTGACTTTCATATTTAATGAAAGTTTTAAACCAAGATCAACAGGCTTAAATTGTCTCGTTTGTGCCAATTTCACAAGGTTATCAAGATCTTGCCCCGCGAGTGCAAGTAATTTTTTAGTCGCGTCTTCGGTAAGCCAGCCTTTAAGCAAAATTTTAGCTTCTGCATCATCTGCAAGTTCAAATTCTTCACCAGACCATGAAGTTTGCACGACATTCCAACCGTAGCCAGCAGAAGGAGTGGTATGAATTATTATCGCTCCAAGGGCTCCCTTTTTCGCTGCGATTTCGTATTTGTAAGTCCATCTACCATAATAAGTTCTTGCCTTGCCACCGAAAAGATTCGGCTCTTCAGGAGTTGCAGGCGGATCATCATTTAACATAAGTAATATCTTTCCTGAAACATCAACGCCTTTATAATCATCCCAGTTTTGCTCAGGAGCAACTATTCCATAACCCACAAATACAATGCTTGCATCTTTTATTGATACGAGATCTTTCTTAACTCCTGAAACTGCTATGAAATCATCATAATATTTGAACCTTATCGTCTTGCCTTTCCCTTTCACAATCATTTCTTTATCCGGATAGGTAGTGATTCCGGAAAGTGGAACCATCTGAAAATACGAACCTTTATCTCCGCCTGGTTCAAGCCCCATAAGTTTAAATTGAGTTGCAATATAAGTTGCCGCAAGAAGTTCGCCCCTTGAACCCGTGCCCCTTCCTTCAAGCAAATCATGCGATAAAAATTGAACATTTGCTCTAATATAATCTTCGGTAATATAATTCATAGCTCTTTTCGCATCATCTGTAAGGAAGTTATCAACCGTTATTTGAGAAAACATCGTCAAAGTAGAGATCAAGATCAGTAGTAATGTCTTAATTGCTTTCATTTTTTTCCTCAATTTGTTTTGAATTGATAAGTTTTGAAATTTTTCTTTTTAAACTTAAAGCATTCTCTACTGCATAAGCGTTGAAATCATTGTTAAAATAAACAAAAACTTCTTTATCTTCCAATAAAAAACTCCATATCAATTTCGCAAAACTTTCTATTTGTTCGTCATCATAAGATGAACGATATCTTTCCTCAGGACCGTGAAATCTGAAATAAACGAAATTTGCAGTGGAAACAGGGGGCGCTGAAATTTCGCGCATGTGAGAGATACATAAAGCGATGTTGTTTTCCTTCAAAGTAAGAAAAATCGTATCATTGAAATACTCAACATTTCTGAACTCAAAAACATGCTTATATCCCTTCGGAAGCAAGGATATATAGTCATTTAAAAGTGATGTGTCATATTCAAGCGTAGGTGGGAATTGATGGAGAAGACATCCAAGACGATTGTAAACTCTTAACGGTTTTATGACTTTCATAAATCCATAAAGATCACTCCGTACATTCCTTAACTTTTTGATATGAGTTATAACTTGATGAACCTTTACAGAAAATACAAAATAAAGAGGTGTCTTTTTTATCCAACCTTCAATTGTTTTAGCTCTCGGAAGATGATAGAAAGTTGTGTTTAGCTCAACGGTATCAAACACTTTTGAATAATATTCAAGCCATTTATCTTTAATTAATTTTTCTGAATAAAATTTCTTTACCCAATGCTTGTAATAATAACCTGATGTCCCAATGTAAATCCTCCCCATTCAAATCTCATCTTGATATTTTTCCAAGGAGGATGAAATCAATTTCTCTTGCAATTTCATCAACTCTTGTAACACGAACCTTTACTTTATCCCCGAGGCGATAAATTTTCTTTGTATATTTACCTATCAAAGCATATTGAGTTTCATCGTAGATATAATAATCATCCGTCAGATCTCTAACTTTAACAAGCCCCTCGACAAGGATATCATTTATTTCAACAAAAAGACCAAATTCAACAACACCTGAAATAATTCCGTCAAATACCTTGCCGATATGCCCTTTCATATATTCAATTTGTTTCAATTTAACTGATTCTCTTTCTGCCTCCATTGCCTTTATTTCCATTTCTGATGAATGTTTACAAATTTGTGGTAATTTCTTTGCTATTTCATTCAATCTTTTTTCATCTACTCCCTTTTCCGTGTATTCATAAAGAAGCCGATGAACAACAAGGTCTGGATACCTTCTTATTGGTGATGTGAAATGGGTGTAATATTTAAAACCAAGCCCGAAATGTCCTATATTCTTCTCAGAATAAATCGCCTTTGCCATTGATCTTATCGCGATGTCATTAACAAGATACTCAAATTCAGTGTCTTTAACTTGAGCTAGCAATTTTTGAATTGATTTAGAAAGTGGCTTTGAATCAATTTCAAATTTAAAACCGAGTTTTCTTACAAATTCCGCAAGATTTTTTAACTTGGCGGGATCTGGTAGATCATGAACTCTATAAATAAAGGGATACTTATGGTTTTTCTTGTTCATCTTACCAACATGTTTTGCAACCGTCTGATTTGCAAGAAGCATAAATTCTTCAATTAATCTATGGCTATCCAAGCGAACTTTCTTAACAATTTCAAGAGGAACTCCATTTTCATCAAGTTTAAATTTAACTTCCGGCGTTTCAAAATCAATGCTACCTTCACGAATTCGTTTCTTTAAAAGAATTTGGCTCAATTTATGCATTTGAAGTATTATATCCGCATAATCACCAACGCCTGTTTCAATTATTTCTTGAACCTCTTCATAAGTAAATCTTCGCCTGCTTCTTATGATGCTCTTGTGGAAGGAATAATCCTCAACTATTCCTTTTGAATTAACGATCATAAAAACAGAATAAGCAAGACGATCAACATTCGGATTTAAACTACAAACATTGTTAGATAACTTTTCAGGTAGCATTGGGATAACCCTATCAACTAAATAAACGCTTGTCCCCCTGTTAAGCGCTTCAAGATCAATTTTGCTTCCTTCTTTAACATAATAGCTAACATCTGCAATATGGACGCCAAGTTTATACTTTCCATCTGGTAAAATTTCAAGCGAAACAGCATCATCAAAATCTTTGGCATCTTCTGGATCAATTGTAAAACAAATTAAATTTCTCAAATCAAGTCGTTTCTTATATTCAATTTCTGGAATTTCATCCGGGATTTTTTCGGCTTCCTCAAGAACTTCACCAGGGAAGCGAGCGGTGAAATCGTAATTTCTAGCTATTGCTAAAATTTCAGCGTCATTTTCACCAGCTCGTCCTAACACCTCTACAATTTTACCTTCAGGTGCAAATCCTTCATCAATCCAATCGACAAGCTCGATAACAACTTTATCTCCGACCTTAGCGTTAAACTTCTTGACATTTTTTTCGTTTATGTAAAAATCACGAATCAAATGTTTATCATCCGGGATAACGAAATAAATTCCTTTCCTTTTTGAAAGGACGCCAGTGATAGATTTTCGTCCTCTTTCAATTATATCAACTACTTCCCCTATGGGAAGTTCACCTTTTCTTCTTTCAACAATGGAGACCGCCACCTTATCTCCATCCATTGCTGTGTGGATAAATCTCGGGGGGATAAAAACTTCACTTATTTCTTCTTGCACCTCTTCAACTTCTACGAACCCATAACCATTGGGATTTACCGTTAATCGTCCAACGAAAATTTTCGGATTTGGTTTAAACTTGAATCTGTTTCTCGGTAACTTCAAAATCTCGTTGCGTTCCACCATTTCCATTAAAACTTGCTTTATGATCCCACTTTCATACTCTTCCATCAAGTCCAATTTTTTAGCTATCTCTTTAGCCTTGAATGCTTTCATCTCCCTTTTTCTAAGAAACTTTAAAATCCTCTCCTTGATCTCAGAAATTTCAGGTCTTTTTTTCATAACCTTATCCTATAATAAAGACCAAGTTTGTTTAAAATTTCTTTCTCTTGATAAAACTGAATAGGTTTTCTTTGATATTCAACAGTTAAGCTTCCACCTAAAAATTTTCTCAACAAAGGATATTGTACAACAACGATAGACCGTGAAATATCCGTGAAAATATCGCCACCGATTTGAACAATTGCGCCTCCTATATTTCCAGTTATTCTAAGCCCTTTAAATCCACCGTAATACCCAATTTCGGTGCTCGTTATAACTCCACCAAGTACATCTCTTAAAACATCGGTCATGACTCCAGAAACGACATTACTTAGAAGTCCCGCAGCAGTTGATGACCACAAATTTTCAGTAAACATTGTAACTTCTCCTCTTGTAAGTTCATCTTTAAATCTACCGGTAACAAGGAATGAAATCGCATCTGATTCAACTTCACCATGTGGATAAACCTTTTGATAATCCTCACCGTCAACGAACATTTGAATTTTTACAATTGGTTTTGATAATGTTCCACTTATCAAAAGTTGGACAAGTATTGTTTCAACTTTACCACTGCTTAATGTATCTGTTAATACAGTATGCGTGCCAGTATAATTTGCAATTATATCAATTTCTGGATTTTCAAGGTTACCTGTAAATTTTAATTTTCCAGTGGCGTTGAATCTTTTGAAAAAGTTATAATAAGACCTATCAAGTATATTTATCTCACCGTAAGCAATTCTTGAACCTGAATAATGCCTGAGGTTCAAGTTTCCTGTGAATTCGGCGTAAAATTCTTCTCCAGTTTGAGCATTAAGAATCACATTTAATTTCGCTTCTTTTAAGGTTGAGATCTTTAAATCGTAATTTAATTCTGAAAAAGTTCCATTTTTTTTCGCTGTTTCATTCTGAACTTCATCTGTTTTTCTAATAGGGATGTCCAGATAAACCAGTTCTTCTGTTGCGCTTTCTTCTTTTACCGTAGTGTCAATTGGAGTTACATAAACATATTCAAAACCTGTACTTCGCATCACACCGCCAGCATGTTTCGGGAAATAATTCAAATCAACATCAGAAAGCAAAATGTCACCGTTAAGATAAAACCCAGTTGTGTCAACTTTCAAAACCAATCCATTCCCCCTTGTTTCAGCAACAACTCGTCCATATAATCCTGTGTTCCCAAATCCTTCTTTGTCCATTAAAAGCAACTTACCATTAATGTTAAACTCACCACTTGTAATCGCAAATCTATCAAGATAAACTTTACCATTAATTTGAACCTCACCATCTCTGAAATCATCCGGATTATTCCACAGATTAAAATCTTCAAAATAGATTACATTTGAATCAACTCTTCCAGTTCCATAAACAAGATAGTATTTACCATTTTGATTGAATTTAAATATGCAATTTTGAAGCGAGAATTTGCCCTTGAAATTCGGTTTATCGAAAGTTCCATTTAAATCAATGTCCGCACTTATATCGCCTTTTAAATCTGAAATTTCATTTATTACCGTTTCGAAAATTCCAATTGGAAATCTGAAAAATCTTATCTTACCGTCGATATACGGTTCTTGATATTTCATCCTTACGCCAGGACTGATCCACATAGGAAATGAAATTGATACATCCATTGCATTATAACTTAAATCACCAGTGGTTGCCACTAACACAGAATTTAATTTTACCATGTCGTTTTCAATCCTACCGAAACATTGTAACTTTCCCGCTTGCACATCTTTATATTTCAAGTCATCGATAAAAACTTCAATTTCCGAATTTGGTTTATCATGTGTTCCATATACAGATATTGAAAAATTAACATTTCCATGAAACTCGCTACCCTTAACGAAAATTTTGTTAAGCTTTATGTTTTCACCCCAAATCCTCAATTGCTGTGTTTCTTTGTCAACAAAACCTGAAATAAAAATCTGTTGATCGTTAAAGGCTAAAGAGAAAGGATTAATTATAGCAGTACTTTTCGTTTGGAAAATCTCAAACTCATCAATTAAATAAATCTTGTTATCGTAAAACTCAGCATTAAACATCCTCAAAATATATCTGTTCACTTCGGGGCTAAATTGAGCAACAGAAACAGATTCAAATTTCCATTTATCTCCAGCGCTTGAAACCTCAGCATATAGTTCTGGTTCATCATAGTTTAAGTTTAATTTAACATCACTTAATTCAAACCAATCTGAAACAAATCCACTTAAATCACCTCTTACTTTAAACCGGAGATTACGATTATAATTTATCTCAATTGAGCCAGTAAAAGATCTTACTTCAAATGTATCAATTTTGTTTCTCTCGTAATTCGTATACCTTATTTGTTTTAAGTTAGCATCACTGTAAAAGTAAAATCCCTGTGAATCAGCAAGGAAAACACCATTTATATTCCCAATGGCTTGAAAGAGCTGTCCAATTGAGAAGAGCGATATCGGCGTTAAATTTTTAAGTTTTAACTTGTACTCAGTGTAAATAGGATTCTTTATCTCAGCAAAATTGAACTTTTCATATCTTGAGAAATTAAACTTCTCCTTTAAGTTTCCGCTTACTGTTCCGAGTGCGTAGATGATAGATTTACTCAAAGAGCTGAAATCAAACTCGCCCTCGAAATTTAAATCAAACATGTTTGACTGAACAAATAGATATTTTTTCACATCATCAGTGTATTTTATATTTAATCTAAGGCGACTGATTTTATAATTCCCAAATAAGGATGGATTAAGTTGGGCAAAAAATTCCATTCTATTGACTTTTCCAAACAGAACATTTGCATTAAAATCACCAGAGATACGACTTCTTAAAAAATATGGTTTATCAATCCTTATTTGTGAGATATCAAGCTCAGATAATGAACCACTTAAACTAAGCTGATATTGATTTTCGTTCAACTTTTTTAAGTTTAAATCAATAAGTCCTTTAAACCCTTCTGAGACAGAGACAAAACTACCATTCAACTCACCATTTTTTAATTCGACCCAGAAGCTTGACTTTGGTATTAAAACTTTATTTATCAAAGATTCACTAATATCAAGAGTTGCCCTTGATGACATTGTTCCAAATTTAACACCTTCCCCAGTTAGGTTGCCGGAGAAGTTCAATATTCCATTTAAATTTTCTTCCTCAAAAATATCATAAGGATTTAAGCCAGAGACATTGAAGGTTAAGTTATATACTAAGTTATCCTTTATCTTGAGATTACCATCAAGATTTATAGATGAAGTCCCAAGTTTTAAATTTAATTTAGAATTGAATTCAAGTGGATGTCCGATATATTGACCGTTTAGATCAACATAATCAACCCCAAATGTTGGAAGTTTAACGAGAGTGACAAATCTGCTTATGTCCGAAATTTTAATTTTTGTATTACTGATATCCACATTGATTTGAAAATCAGGAAATCTTATTATATTCTTCAACTCGCCGCTTATAAAGATATCTGAATCGTAAATCTTTATTTTTATTCCTTTTACTTTAAGTAATTCAAGCGTCCCAAACGCATCAATTTCAATAGATGGTGAACCAGAGAGAAAATGAACATATGGAATAAACTTTGTCAACTCAGCAAAACTAAAACTATCAGCACGAAGCGAAAGATTCATTAAAACTTTTTCAAGTGTTTCTATATTTAGTTTAAAGAGATCGTCTTTAGTTACAGCTGTGAAATCAAGTTTAACTTTGCTATTCTCCGTTGTTATCTCAAAATCTTCTGCTTTTAACCTATTTTTATCGGCGTAAATTTTGCCACTTATTTTTGCTTTGAATTTAGCTGTGTCAACTACGAATGACAAATTTATCTTCTTTAAATCAATTTTTTCAGATGAATAACCACCACTTAAAACAGCATTTATATCATGAACTACGAAGTTGTGATAATTGATGCAATTTAAGCTATCTGCAAGCTGTGATCTATCACTTTCAAGCGAATCAAATAAAGCAAACTTACCATCATCAATTACAAGTTTATCACAGGAAAAAGAAAAAGTCGCTCTTTCTTCTTTTTCTCCCGGTTTAAAAACCTTCTGAAAATTCCATTTACCATCCTTACTCCTAATCAAGTAAACTTCCGGTTTATAAAGAATTAGTTCACGAAATGAGTAACTTCCCTTTACTAAGCCAATAGGATTATATTTCAATTCAACCCCCAGCGCTTTAATAAAAGTTTTTCCATCTATCTTGATATGAAATCCATCTACTCCAAAACCTGTAAATATATTACCATAAAACTTGCCAAGATGGATTTCTTCTCCAAAAAATTTCTTTAATTCTGATTCAACTTTGCTATGAAGAATAGTTCTAAATTTTTCCGTTTGCGAAATGATCAAGATAATTGAAATCAGAATAAAAAGTAAAGCAAAGGAATAAAAAGTTATTTTAAAAAATTTTTTCAGAAAAAACCTCATCGCTTGCAGAATCGCTCAACGATAGTTTTAATTATGTTAGTTGTTGACCTATTTGGAGTAAGTTCTATCAAAACAACTCGCCCCCCATTTGCTTCAACAATTTCTCTACCAACAACATTTTCAACAGACCAATCGCTTCCTTTTACAAGAATATCTGGAATAATCTTAGAGATTAAATCATAAGGCGTAGGTTCTTCAAAAATAACAACATAATCAACGAAAGCCAGATTTGAAAGTATAAAGGCTCTGTCATCCTGTGGAACTATTGGTCTTCCCTCACCTTTTATCTGTCTAACTGATGAATCGCTGTTTAATCCTACTATCAAAACATCCCCAAGCTCCTTTGCTTTTGCAAGATATTCAACATGTCCTCTATGCAAAATATCAAAACAACCGTTTGTGAAGACAATTTTCTTACCCTGACTTTTAAGTTCATTTTTTATCTTTACTATTTCATTTATGCTTACAACTTTTCCCATCACCATTCACCTCTTGAATCAAGAAGAGCTACCTTAAAAAGTTTTTCTCTATTAACAGGCACAACGCCAACTTCTTCAACAACTATTCCCGCTGCGTAGTTTGCAAGAGTAGCTGATTCAATTATATCAGCACCGCTAGCTAATGCAACCGTTAGTGTTGATATAACGGTATCACCAGCACCAGAGACATCAGCAACTTTTCTCGCCTTCGTCGGGATATGTTTGATTTCGCCATTTTTATTAAAAAGCGTCATTCCTTTTTCTCCTCGTGTCAATAATAGGTACTCGCATTTCAATTTTTCCAGAATTGTTTTACCGGCTTCAATTACCTTATCTTCACTATCAAGCTTTCTGCCGAGGGCATCTTCTACTTCTTTTCTATTTGGCTTAAACACAGTTACATTTTTAAACTCAAAAAAGTTGTCAAATTTTGGATCAACTGTTATCACAATCCCAAATCTTTTGGCAATTTCAACCAAGTCATGAATTAAATTTTTTACAATCACCCCTTTGTTATAATCTTCTATAATTATCGCGTTTATCTCGTAGACATTTTGAAGAATTATCTCTTTTATTCTCTCTTGGATCGTGTAATTAATCGGCTCTTTCGATTCTCTATCAATTCTGACGACATGTTGATTATGAGCGATCACCCTGGTTTTTACCGTCGTTGGTCTTGAATTATCAACTATAATACCACCGGTATCGAACCCCTGTTCTTTCATTAACTCAAAAAGCATTTCACCTTCCTTATCATCCCCAACAACTCCGATTAATAACGGAAAAGCGCCAAGCGATTTTATATTGTTCGCTACATTTCCAGCTCCACCCAGCTTTGAATCTTCATCTTCAACCTCAACAACCGGCACAGGTGCTTCCGGGGAAATCCTGTTTACATTACCCCAAATATATCTGTCAAGCATAATGTCACCAACGACCGCGATTTTCACCTTGTCAAAATTTTTAAACAGGTCAAGAAGTCGCTCTTCAGTGAATTTAAGCATTCAAGATAGGCGTTTTATTTTTAAGTAGACAAGATTCTAAACTTGGATTTAGTTAATAAGTTCATATTAAAAATAATCAAAGATCGGTGAATAAACAAAAATTCAAAAAACCCGTTAATTTAGCCATTTTACGATCTTAAAATACCTAATAACTTCAGTGTGACTGTATACATAAGCTAAACTATCCAAAGTTACGAAAATACGAAAATTTGATTATTAAATTTCCAATTTGCCATGATTATCAAAATCATTTCGCGTGTTTCTAAGCACCGGAGGAAATACTCTAATTTGGAATAGAAATAAGCAATTGCGTTGCAGTTGGAAAGGTTCAATTAAATTATCATTAACTCCGGTCAAAATCTTTTCTATTTTTATCCTTTCATTACTTTCTTTTTCACTTGTGATGATTAAGTTACTTTCAAATCGGTTTGGTAAGCTATTCGTCTTTACTTTGTCAAATAAAATTTATCTTTCAACATATCGCCATGCGGTTGTGCCATCTTTTCTGTCTTCAAGAATGATACCCAAATTTTTTAATTCATTTCGCACCCAGTCAGCAAGCTCCCAATTTTTATCTGTCCTCGCTTTGGCTCTTATCTTAAGCAAAAGTTCAATCAATTCACTTTCAATATTTGAACTTGATTTTCTATCATCAAACTCTTCAGGAATCAACCCAAGAATGTCGCCTCCAAATACTTTGTAAAAATTATCTATCTCACGGAGTGATTCGGCAGAGTAAATTTCATCAGAATTTAAAATTTGATTCACCTCCCTTGCAAGATCAAATAAAACTGAGATTGCAACTGGAACATTAAAGTCATCATCCATCGCCTCAAGAAATCTTCGTTTATATTCTTCCAGATTGATTTTGTGAGGTTTTCCAATTTGAGATTTCGAAATTTCATATCTTAACATTTTAACAGTGTTGTGAAGTTTCTCAAGTCCCTTGCCTGCTGATTCAAGCGCTTCGTCGCTGTAATCAACAGGGCTTCTGTAATGGCTTGAAAGAATGAAAAATCTAATAACCAGCGGATGATATTTCTTAAATGCGTCTTTCAGTGTGACAACATTTCCAAGCGACTTGCTCATTTTAACTCCGTTTACTGTAACCATGTTGTTGTGTAGCCAATATCTAACAAAGGGTTTCCCAGTCGCTGATTCACTTTGTGCTATTTCTGATTCGTGATGAGGGAACTGATTTTCAATACCACCCCCATGAATATCAAATGTTTCGCCAAGATATTTCATACTCATTGCGGAGCATTCAATGTGCCAGCCCGGATAACCAATTCCCCACGGGCTTCTCCATTTCATGATATGTCCAGGTTCTGCTTTTTTCCAAAGGGCAAAATCAAATGGGTTTTTCTTTTCACTTCTAACTTCAACTCTCGCCCCGGCAATTAAATCTTCAATTTTTTTCCCGGAAAGCTTCCCATATTCTGGGAATTTTAAAACATCAAAATAAACCGATCCATTTATCTCATAAGCGTAACCCTTTTCAAGCAAAGTCTCAATGAGTTCAATTTGTTCCGGTATATGACCAGTAGCACGTGGAGAGATATCAGGTCTTAAGTTCCCAAGTTTATCCATGTCTTCAAAATAACTTCTCATATAAATTTCAACTAGTTCCATTGGCTCAAGTCGTTCTTTTCTCGCTTGTGCTATTATTTTGTCCTCGCCTTGATCAGCGTTATCAGTTAAATGACCAACATCCGTTATATTTTGAACATATCTAACTTTATAGCCAAGATACCTCAAATATCTCACGATCACATCAAAGGAAACATAACTTTTCGCATGCCCGAGATGAGAATGCGCATAAACTGTTGGTCCGCAGACATACATTCGGACGAAACCTTTAACCTCGGGAATGAACTCTTCTTTCCTTCTCGTCAACGAGTTGTAAACTTTAAGAGCCATTTCACATATAAAAATTTATTTTTTTAATCCCATTAATTCTTTAGCACTTTCGATTGATGCTTGAGTTATCTCTTCACCACTCATAAGCTTCGCAATCTCACGAATTCTTTCCTCAATCCCAAGTTCCCTAATTTTCGTCACCGCTCTTCCATCTTGAATTACTTTTTCAGCAACGAAATGGGTATCAGCTAAACTTGCAATTTGTGGAAGATGCGTAATTGTGATTATCTGATGATACTTTGATAGATTTTTCAAACTTTGTCCAACTTTTTGAGCAATTCTTCCGCTTATCCCTGTATCTATCTCATCAAAAACTAACAACGGCAAACGCTCAGATTTCGCAAGAACGCTTTTCAAAGCAAGCATTATCCTTGAAACTTCACCACCGGAGGCAACCTTCACCAAAGGCTTTGGATCTTCACCTATGTTTGTTGAAATGAAAAATTCAACGAAATCAATTCCACGACTTGTCGTTTCATAGCATTCATCACCAAGCTTAACATAACATCTTCCCTCTTTCTTCGGACGATTTTCTATTTTAACCTCAAATCTTGCATTTTCAATGCCAAGCTCTGCAAGAACCCCAACTATTGCTTCACTTACAATTTCTGCAACTTCTCGTCTTTTCGAAGATAATCTTTCGGCAATTTCAGAACAAACTTTTATCTGTTCATTTATTTTCTTCTCAAGTTTTGAAATTTCTTCCTCAAAGTTTTCAGCAAGCTCAAGTTCCTGTTTTATTTTATCCTTGTATTCAATTACTTTTTCTATATCCCCACCATACTTTTTCCTTAGCCTATTTAATGCATGCAATCTTTCGCGGATGAATTCAAGTCGCTCTGGATTAAATTCAATTCTTGAATTGTAATTTTGAATGAAATTTGTTATTTCATCAATTATAGCTTGTGCTGACCTCGCTTCCTCAACATAGGGTTGAAATCTTTTGTCAATTGTTGATAAATCCTCAAGCTGGTTTCTAACTACAACCATTAGATCGTGTACCGAGTTTTCCGATCCGTAAAGAAGCGAATAGATTTGCGCAGTTGCTTCATATAACTTTTCTGCATTTTCAAGCAGTTTCAGTTCGCTTTCAAGCTCTTCTATTTCACCAATTTGTGGATTTACCGTTTCAATTTCCTTTAATTGAAATTCATAAAGCTCTTTTTTTTCTTTAAGTAATTTTTCTCTTTGTTTCAGTTCGTCAAGTTGCTTATAAAGATTTTCTAACTTGTGGATCTCCTTTCTAAATTCTTCAACCATCCCAATCAATCCCCCGAAGTCATCTAAGAGTTCAATATGAGTTTCAACTCTTAAAAGCGATTGATGTTCATGTTGCCCATGTAAATCAACTAAATGGTTACCAATTTCTTTCATCACAGCAAGTGAAATTGGCGTATCATTTGCAAAGCATCTGCTTTGTCCCTTTACTGAAACTTCTCGTCTTAAAATTAAATCATCTGAAAATTCAATTCCATTCTCCTCAAGAATTTTTTTGATCTTTTTATTTCCACTCACATAAAAAATTCCCTCTACTATTGTCTTATCTGCTCCTTTTCTTACAACTTCGCTACTTGCCCTTTCGCCAAGGATCAGTCCAAGAGCATCAATTAAAATTGATTTACCAGCACCTGTCTCTCCAGTTATGATATTTAACCCGCTCTTGAACTCAACTTGTATCTCCTCTATCAAAGCATAATTTTTGACATATAAACTACGAAGCATCTTTGCGATTTAACTATGTTTTTGCCTTAAATTTAATTTAAAAAATTCCACCCTTATTTTAAATTTGCAGCAAACTCGGCTATTTTATCCGAAATTCTTTCAACAATTTCATCCGGAACCCCATCAATTGCTTTTGACTTCAAACGCATATCCGGGACTTCATTAACATAATCAACAACAATAAATTTTTTAACGCCATCTTCAATGACTAACGCAATTTCGCTCGAGAAGAAATCAAGATTACAAACCCCTTGAATTTTCAACATGACATATTTAATTTCGTCAAGTTCCCATTTAATAATCTCGCTTGGTTTAACGATTTCATAGATTTTATTCTCGTTATCCCACCAACAAATTAATATCTCACCCAAAACATAAAATGCTCTAAACCAAGCTTTCCTGCCATCAAGACAAATTGGTTTAATTAATTCTTGAACAAGATAGCTATCATACGGAACTTCTTTTCTTGTTTCAATTATATCTTGAATTGAATATCCAATTTTAACTCCGAATCCACCCCCTGTTTCCGTGGAAGGTTTAATGACAAACGGTATTCCGATCTTTTCTATTTCTTTTTCACTTAACTTAAATGTCGGTTCATCATCAAGCGGTGGGAGGATAAATGTAAATGGTAAATTAACACCTGCATTTAAAAGCTCAAGATGCATTTTTGCTTTGTCAAGTGCGCGAATCATATTTTCATATCTATTGATAACCCTCGTCCCAGAGCGTTCAACTGATAGATTTAACTCAAGGAAATTTTCATTCGTATCGGATGCCCTATCAAAGTATGTTAAAAACTTAATATCTCCGTTTTTTACCCCGTTATAAATATCTCTCAGATTTTCTGATGAAATCAAACAAACCGTTACTTCTTTTTCCTTGCACTTTCTCTCAATCAAATTCACAAAATCAAAATCATATTCCCATTCCCATGCAATCCCCAAATGATAAATTGTCTTCATCAAAAAAGCTTATTTTAAAGCACTTAAATTATTTTTTCTTCTTAGGCAATCCTTTTTGAATTATCTCAATAAGTTTGTCGCGATACTTTTTCGCCACTCTTTTACCTTTGATGATCTGCGAGATATAGGATTCTGTTACTCCGAGCGCCTCTGCGAGATCTTTCTGCTTAATTCCCTTTTTTAAAAGCATCACCTTGATATCTGTCGGTGTTAACTTCTTCATATTTACCTCCTCAAATTGAGTTTAAATGTTTTCATTTATATATTAACAAATTTTGCATTAAATGTCAAGATAAAAAATTATCCCCTGTGCGTATTGAAAATTATCTTGAATCCCGAATCAATATCTTCTACTTCTTGAAAATGTCAACTTATAAACCACGATTTCATTATCTGTCAAGCAGTAAAGCAAATTCCCCTGCCGAACGAGATCGTAAATCTTCTCAGGTGATGTAATTTTACCCAAAAGCTTACCATTAATTTCAAATATAAAGATCTCGTTTCCATCCGCAACATAAAGCAACGAATCAGCGAACAACCCAGTTGGAGTTTTTAAGTACTGGTCTCCAAATTTTCTCAAAAAATTTCCATAGTAATCGTAAATTAAAATATGATTTCCATCTAAAATAGCGATCAAATTTTGAAAGGTTAAAGTTATTTGAATTGGATTTATAAGTCGTCCCGCACCCGCTTCAATTCCCCCAAAAGTCTTTTCAATTTGGTTAAATTTGTTAATTTTTACACATCTTAAATTTTCATCAATTATAAAAAGTTCACCAAATTTTGAGACGGCAGCTGAAAGAGGGAATCCAAAAAATTTTTCGCCTCCAATCTCGCCTTGAAATGAGGCGATGAAATTCAAATTTTTGTCGAACCTTTGAACTCTATGATTGTTGTAATCAGCAACATAAACTGCCACACCGTTTCCCGCATCGACATCGCTGGGCAAATCAAATTCAAGTTCTCCCCAGCCATAACCTGTTACATCACGAATTAATTTTCCATCTCTTGTAAACTTTTTTATTGAATTATTTCCCGTGTCAGCAACATAAATATCACCAGTTGGACTAACCGAAATACCACGAGGCAGGTTTAAGTTTCCAAATTTAAAAAGAAAAGTTATATCAATTTTGTACTCTTCTCTTTGAGAGGGTTGTAAAAAAATTCCAAGAAGCAAAATAAAAATCAAACACAAAAAGCACATTTTAAAACTTATAATGAAGTTTTATTTTTATAGGCAATAATTGAATTGAAAGGTTTTCCCCAACATCAAAATTATAGAGGTGTGCGTCAACATAAGCATCAACAATGTTAGCGATGTAGAGGACGAAAAGATAAATTCCAAAGAGATCCCGCTGATCGCGATAAAAGTCCCTTAATCTCTTATATCTATAATCTCCACCCGTTGTTTTAATACTTTGGATGAAAAGGTCGCGATAATAACGATAGTTCTTATCATTTTGCTTTATCTCGTAAATAAAATAGCTCGCAACTCCATAGATAACAGGAATTTTCCAATACGATTCATTATAAAACTGCCCAAGTCCTGGGACAACGGCGCTCATAAGCATTGCTTTCGTCGGAGATTTAACGGCTACATTTTTAGCTGTATCGGTTTGCGAAAATGTAACTGAACTTAAAAATAAAATAAGAGTTAAAACTTTTAATCTCATTTTTCCTGTTTTTTAACAGCGATTAGATCAATTTCTATTTTTACATCTCTTGGCAATCGCGAAACCTCAACTGTTGTCCTTGCAGGTGGAGAATTTTTAAAATACTCTGAATAGACTTCGTTCATCGCTGAAAATTCATTTAAATCTTTCATATAGACATTAACCTTCACAACATCATCAAATGTTGCGCCTGCTGCTTCAAGAACTGCTTTTAGATTTTCAAGAACTTGTCTTGTTTGTCCTTTTATGTCGCCTTGAACAACTTGGTTTGTTCTTGGGTCAATTGGGATTTGTCCAGATGTAAAGATGAAATCGCCAGCAACTATAGCTTGACTATAAGGTCCGATCGGCTTTGGTGCTCTTTCTGTGTAGATTATCTTTTTCTCCACTTTGCCTCCATTAATTGTTAGCGAAAGCAATAGGATTAGAACGGCAAAAATTATAAATGTTAGTTTCATAACTTTATTTATAGTGTTTTTCTATTATTTCAAAAAGCTCGAGCAAGCGTTCAAAGTCATCGTTTGAATAAAACTCGATTATTATCTCCCCTCTATTGTTACTTGACTGTTTAATTTTAACTTGCGTTCCGAAAATTCGTTTAAGTTTTGATTCAATATCTCTCAAACCCGCGGGCGTGTGAGTTTTTTTCTTCAAAGTTTTACTTTCCAATTCCCTCCCTTTTAATAAATCTCTAACCGCCTTTTCAACCTTTCTTACTGACCATCCTTGTTTTATGATCTTATTCCAAATTTCAATTTGAAGTTTTTTATTTGGGATATTTATCAAGGCTCTTGCGTGTCCCATTGTTATCTCCCCCTTTTTCAAGCTTTCTTGAATTTGCTCCGGTAGTTTGAGTAATCTTATAAAGTTTGCGACTGTTGTTCTATCTTTGCCAATCTTTTTAGCAATCTCTTCTTGGGTGTATCCTAATTCCTCAATTAATCTTTGATATGCTTTAGCAATTTCAATTGGATTTAGTTTTTCTCTCTGTATATTTTCAATGAGTGCAAGTTCAAGAAGTTCTTTCTCCGACTCAACTTCAATGATATATGCTGGTATATGCGTAAATCCAGCTTCTGCCGAGGCTTTTACCCTTCTTTCGCCGGCAATTAGTTCATACATTCCACCAGGCAATCTTCTAACAGTTATAGGTTGAATCACGCCTTTCTCAATTATTGATTGTTTTAACTCCTCAAGCGAATCTCTATCAAAGCTCTCACGAGGTTGATATGGATTTGGTTTTATTTTGGCTATTTCGATTTTCGCAACTACACCGACAGATTGACCATCATCAAATCGTAAATCTTTTGAATCAATGCTTATCTCTCGTGTTGCGACACGAGGGATTAATGCATCAAGTCCTCTTCCCAATCTTTGTTTGCTCATATTTGCCTCACTGTTTCTTGTCTTTGGCCCCTTTCAAGTTCTATTTTTTCATTCCGCTTTATAATTTCTTCAGCGACCTTTGCATATGAAATAGCCCCTGGAGATTTAGCATCATAGAGTAAAATTGGTTTTCCGTAGCTTGGCGCTTCACTTAATTTTACATTTCTTGGAATCATTGCTTCAAAAACTCTATCTCTGAAATATCGTTTTATTTCCTCTGCAACTTCATTTGATAATTTCAATCTTCCATCATACATAGTTAAAAGAACTCCCTCTATATCAAGATTTGGATTTAACCTTTCTTTGACAATTTTAATAGTGTTAAGAAGCTGACCAAGTCCTTCAAGAGGTAGATATTCACATTGGACGGGGATCAAAACAGAATCTGCAGCGGTTAAAGCGTTTACAGTTAGAAGCCCAAGTGATGGAGGGCAATCGATTAAAATATAGTCGTATTTATTTCTCAATTTTTCAATTGCTTTTGAAAGAATCCTCTCTCTACCTTGAAATTCAATTAATTCGTACTCACTTCCGACAAGTTCTATTTTGGAAGGGATAAGTTCAAGAAATTTTAAATATGGATCTGAAAAACTTATGACAGCATCCTCGGCTCTTATTTTACCAAGTAAAACTTCATATATGGTTTTTTCATATTCAGGCTCAACCCCAAGCGAGCTTGTAGCATTTGATTGAGGATCAATATCAATTAAGAGTGTTAATTTTTCCATCGCAGCAAGATATGCAGCAACATTTACAGCGGTAGTTGTTTTTCCAACCCCACCTTTTTGATTGGCAACTGCGATAACCTTTCCCATCGTGATTCTGTTTTTACTTTTTCATCTTCAACAATTTTTAATCTAACAATTTATGGTTTAAGTTTCAAGTCAAAAAGTTATTTTAACAAGTTAGGTATAGATTTTGTCAAATTGCGTCTTCACCTGTTTCTTCAGTTCTAACTCTTATGACTTCCTCAACCGGATAGATGAAAATTTTTCCATCACCAACTTGTCCAGTTTTAGCTGCTCTTATTATGGTGTTAACAATTTTATCAACCATATTATCTGGGGCTACAATTTCAATTTTTATTTTCGGCAAAAAATCAATTTTATATTCCGCTCCTCTGTAAAGTTCTGTATGCCCTTTCTGTCTTCCATATCCTTTGACTTCGGTTATTGTCATACCACGAACACCAATCTCCGAAAGCGCTTCTTTAACATCATCAAGCTTAAATGGTCTTATTATTGCCTCTATTTTTTTCATACTATTTAAAATTTTATCTTCTAAATACGCTTATAATCGCAGCGATACCTCCCGCTGCAAGACCAATATCTCTCAAGATTGCAAGTATATCTTTAATTACATCAATAGAGCCACCAGGAACGACAACAGTATCGCCAGGCAAGAGCAATGGGCTTGGTTCCCCGTCTTCAATTATTTTTTCCACATTAACTTTTATTACTTTCTCAACGATTGTAGTATCTTCGCGAACATTTCTGATAATTTTTACATCCTTTAACTTTGCTTCTTTTAAAGGTCCACCCCCATATGAAATCAATTGAACCAAATCTGTTGAGCTTGGAACTTCGTATCTTCCTGGGTTTCTCACAAAACCCCATAAATTCACGGTGATAGTAAGTTCACCAGTTTTCCCAACAAAATAATATGCGCTTGAGCCACCACCTGTCACAATTTTCGGGCTATCAAAGATTTGTGCAAACGACATTGATGCAAACATCAAAATCAGTAATATTGTCCTTTTAAGCATAATTTCAGTTCACCTCCGTTATTTTATTTAACATTAAAAACACCCCAATTTGATTTTGAACCTGCATTTTGACCAAATTGCACTCTATCAACGCGCCATTTATATTGTCCTCTTGAAACCAAGTTCTCTCTCGCTCTTGAATCAAGATTAAACTTTACAGAAAAATCTCCAAAGCTTCTATAACTATATATCCAAATGATTCTATCAGTTTGCGCATTTTTAACTCTTATTACAAAATCACCACCACCATTAGGGTCATCCCATTTGAAAATGACAGAATCTGCACTAACTTGAGCATTATTTCCAGGCATGCTCAGTCTTGGTTTTAAGTATAGTTCAAATGAAATCGTATCTGATGATTTACTTTCAACATTATCCCGATTATACGCTTTGACATAATAATAATAAACTTTACGAAATTCAACATTTGTATCAACGAAAAATGTATCTGCAATTCCCGCTTGCGCTTTTATATCAGCATGTAAGTTAAATTCAAGTTTATTAGATTTGACTTCACCGCGATAGAGTTTGTATCCAGAAGCATTTGCAACCTTGCTCCAAATTATTTTTATTCCATCCACCTCTGGGATTGCTCCACTTCCAATATCCACTTCCAAGAGCGGATCTGGAACAGGGTAAATTTTAGGCGTATCAGGTGCTGGCAAACTTTCTTTCGTTGGGCTACATGATGAAAAAAAGCCAAGCAGAACAAGAAAAAATATTTGAAATTTTACTTTCATAGTTTCTTTAAAATCTTTTCTATTGTTAAGGAACCACTTATCCTATGAACTGCTCCGAGATCATGAGCAAGAAAAGCATAGTCAACAGCTAAGAAGTCAATTTTTACACCAGCGCCAAGTGTTAAGTTTTCAGCGCTTTTCCCAAAACGAACAAACAACAAGTCCCTATAACTATATTCAAACCCGTATAATCTATCTGTAAGATAAGAATTTTGACTACCATATGCAACTGTAACTTTACCAGAAATGAAATTAACAGGCAAGGTATAAGCAAGCCCAAACATTATTGTTGATTCCACAAAATGCTCACGCCTCGTGCTCCAAGCAATCCTCGTTTTACCAAGATCTTTAAGCGCAAGCGAGATTGAAACATCACCGATATTTTCACTTTGCAGGAAATCATCCATGCTAAACCTAAACATGACACCTATATCTAATCCAAAACCAGTCCCTCTTTCAGAACCAAGTTTTTGATTCAACAATTTGAAATTCATCCCTATTGGCATTGAAACAGGGACTCTATACCTTGACCAACCAAAGTTTATGTTAAACCTAAATTCTCTTGAAAACGAAAAATAAAATGCATCTTCAATGTCATTAAATAAACCGCCACCTGTATAACTCTTTACAAGATTTTCTCTATCAACTGGTGTTTGAACAGATGTAAAATCTGGTGTAAGAGGGATATCCTCAACGCTTAATCTCACCCAATTAACCGCGATCCCAAGATTTTGAACATTTTGAATGAAACCAAGATGGAAAAAAGATGCAAGTGGGCTTGTAATTCCGCCAAATTGAGATGAATACATAAACGATAAAATACCACTACCAGATATAGCAACACCAGCCGGATTGTAATAAAATGAAGAACCATCATTTGCAATTGCTATAAAAGCTCCACCCATACCGAGAGCTCTTGCTCCAATGGGGATTCTTAAAAACTCGCCCGCATACTTTGAGTTATCTGAATACGCAAGCGAGAAAAATAAAAAAAGAGGAAAAAGAACTTTTAAAAATTTAATTTTCATAATCATCTAACCCTCGCAATTTTTCCTGTAAAGTTTTGAATTTTTCCTTCTCTCTTTACTGAAAATTTATAGAAATAAACTCCATTTGCAACCTCAATTCCATCTCTGTCTGTTCCATCCCACCATATCTCATGATAACCAATCGCTGTTGGAATTCCTGTGCCACCGATTTGGAAACCATAAATTTCCCTTGGATCATTAGATGGAAACTTGAAATTTTGGATCAATCTACCAGCAACAGTATAAATTTTGAATTCAACTTCCTCAACGGGAGCACCAAAAATTTCGTACGCAAAGAAAGTTCTATCGGAAAATGGATTCGGAAAGTTTCCATAGATCTTTATATCGAAATTTGAGACGACTTTAAATGAAATCCTAACTTCATCTGACCAATTTCCATTGACATCCCTTGCAGAAAAACTTCCCGAATGTTCCCCCTCTGTTAACTTCGGATTCAATTTCACAAAGACATTTTTTGGATTTGAGATCGTATCTGGAATTGTTATATCAGAATATCTTACATCTCTTCCATCAATTTTAAATCTCAATGACTCTTTTGAGATATCCACTCCTTCATCGTCTTCAATCAAAATACTAAACACAGGATTCGCCGAAACATGTGCTCCATCTCTAAAGCTTTGTCCCTCAACTGTAACTTCAATCCTTGGAGCTTTTGCATCATTTGAGAAACCAAGCGTGTAAATTCCTGACTCACTGAGGCTTGCCTGAAACCATTCGCCAACAAAACTTCCACCTTTTAATCTAAAAATCCTCGTTTTATCATCATACTGATAAAGCTTTATCCTGTCTTTATTCTGATTTAAATTTTGATCTGAGAGATCAATCTTTACGAAAATCTTAACCTCGCTATTGTTATTCAAAGCATCGTATTTAACAATGAAATTTCTTTGCTCTCCAAGAGGTCTTACAGGATAAAAATTATTGGCTACATATGAAAGTTGAACTGCCGTTGGATATTCAAAAGCAATAAGAGAAACAGATTCGGAACCTCGCTTTAATGAAATGTTTTGTGTAATGGAAATTGAATCAGAATTAAATTTCACAAAACCATAAGTTAGCATATTATAAACGAGATTATTTGAATAATCTAAATCATCACCCGATAATGAATCGCTTTCAACCACTGCATAAATTGTATATGTCCCAATGTTAAGATCTTTATCAATTGGAACAACTACATCAGCAAAAGAATTTCCACGAACCGAAAATCTTGTCTGACCAATTAGATAATTTTCATCTCTGAAACTATGATAAATTTTAATTTTAAAATTATTCGCATCGACATCACTGAGATTGTAAACCTTGAGCGAAAGTTTAATTGTTGAGTCAGCTATGAATTTTAGATTTTGGCTTTTAAGATAAATTGAACCTTGAAACTGACTTAATTGTTGTGGAATCAGCGATGGGTCAGGCAGTCCCTTGACAATAATTTCCTTCCAATCCCCAACGAAAACTTTACCTGTTGAATACGCTATCATATGAATAAGATATCTTGTTCCAGCAAGGATTGGGATTTTTTTCACAGCGCGATAAACATTCGTTCCGCCACCTTCACAAGCCAAAGTATCCCGACCAAGCAAAAAATCAAACCTTCCACTTCTGCTTTTGTATCTATAAACAACAAACTTCACGGAATCGGGCAAAATTTGGTTTTCAATTTCAACCCTGCCAGATAAAGACAAACTATCACCTGGCTTTGGATTATCAGGGACAAAAGAATAATCACCGACAAATGCTCCACCAATTCTAAATGAGCTAAAACCAGATTCTGTTCTTTGATTATCACTTATAAAAGCTTTCACAAATCCTGATCTCGTCGGTGGTCTGATTGTTATGCTCCCTCTGCCGTTTTGGATTGGAATTGAAAACTCATTTCTCAAAACATGAATGCTATCTGAAATTATGAGCGAAGCAGTCCCACTTGAAATCTGGGACTGAATTTGAATTTTTAATGAATCCGTTGCAGAGAGAATTTTTCTTTCAATGTTAACAATGGCCTTGTCTTCTGGGAAAGGAAGTTTTATTGCTGGATCACCAATTAAGTTATATTGATAAACCATTGATTTTGCTTGAGGCCAGAAGAAATAATTAGAATAATATTTCGCTTTTCCGAGCGTTATAATTTCTCCTATGCTTTTATTAGGATCAAACATATATGGGAAAATACTTAAAATCATAAAATAGTCATTGAGAAGCCATCCGAGCCCACTGGATGCAAATACACCTATTGCTCCTTTTTCTTTCTCAATTACGAGATTAACTCCAAGAGCTGTTTTTTGAGGATAATCAAATGCTCCGGAAAAGCAGGTCATGCTTGTAACAAATGGATACTTATTTTTATTCATCATCTTCGGAATATCCTCGTTTTTCAATAGTCCATTATCAGCCCATATAGCTCACCTCCATGTCCAACGAAATTTACTAACACTTGCCCATCAGAAAAATAATTTAAAAGTTTTGAAGTGCCACCTGAAAAAATTCAGCCAGCAATCACATATAAACGATTGATATTTAAATACTTGGGTAAAACATTCATGACAAGATAATCGGTTTGAGATTCAAACTCTCTTCCTTCGCCCGCTATCATTAAAACATTCCTGTTCCAGTTTTGAGGTTTCTGATTCCAGAAGGAAATTATCTTATCAACTGCATTTTGAAGTTCTTCTCTATCTCTAACAGGTAATCTTCCAAGCAAAATATCCCCAAGAAAATCATCGCCATCAATAAATGTATACCAAGGATCAGATGATGTAGCGCCATACCAATAGGATTGATAAAACATAGTTGGGATCATATCAAATTCCGGATAACGCTTATCATAAACTGCACTACCTACAAGAAGAACATAGGTTGGAGCTTTTGACCAGTTGAAGTAAGCATATTTCAGAAACTCCCTTATAGCATAGGGACTCTTGATTCCATTGTTAAATTCGTCATAAATATCATCAACACTTATAATTTTGACTCTTAAACCTTTTGACTCATAATGATTTTTCAGTTTGTTTAACGGATGCTCAAGATTATTCACTTCCCTTTGCTTGTCATAAAGAAATGGATGAGTTATTATAAGATAGTCAAATGAATTCGCTATATTTTTCAAGTTTGATTTCAAATCCTTCGCAATGCTGTCAGGCTTAAGCTTTGCGCTTTCACTAACAGCGATGAATTCTATATCTTGTGATAAAACATTGGCATAGAAAATTGCGTGATAATTTTCACCAAGTTTTTCATCCGTTGCTTTCACAACTTCAACATTTGAAATTTTTGAAGTTCCGATCCTATAAATGCTTATGTTTGGATTTTTAAATCCAAAAATTTCAAATCTGAAATAACCACTTCCATATTCGGGCGGGATTTTAAACTTTATTTCATCTTTATCTGCCTGATAAAGTCGTCTGTAAGTTATTTCAAACCAGTTAACCGCAAATGATGTAATAGCGATCTTGCCATCACTTGAATTAAAGATTGTTATTTTATTTGTTCCACTTTTCAGATAATTATTTGGCACAGGATAGCCTGAAACCTCGGACGATATTATGTGTAGCGTTTGATCATCCCACCGAGTTGTTAAAATTCTTTGATTATTAACAAAAACATCCGCAATGTGCTCAGGATTAATTGAAGGAGTTGATGTTATCCCGTGAAATGCAACTTTAATTTTCACATTGTCTAAACTCAACGGATCAGGAGCAGGTATATAAACTTCAAAATCTCCTTGTTGATTTGAATTTAAATATGCCCAAAACCAATGATCGCGATTGTCATAGGTCAGATTTAAATCCACATCGTCCAACCTATTAAAAATAAAATCTTTCTCAAAGTGAAGCGTTGAATTAAACGAAGCACCACGAAGGTTGATAAAGTTATCAAAAAATCTAACGCCAGTTTCTTCTGCTAATCTTATACCATCACTTTCACCAATTTCAAGGAAATAGACATTTACATCAGTAAATGGATCATTGTAAAGGTCTTCTCTCCCATTTGCAAATTTATTTTTCCTGCCCTCGGCATAAAATTCAATATAATCACCTTCATTGAAAACTCCGTCACCACCCGAATATACATAAATAGGAACTTCAAGACCATTATTTTTGAGTTTCAGCTTTGATGCTTTAACCCCTTTCAAATCGATTCCGGACTTTTTCAAATCCTCGTATGTTATCTTGTAAACTCCATCTTTTCTAATGAAAATTTTATATTCAAATTCTTGCCCAGTTTGTTGAATGTTGAAATTAAGGTTATACGAATTTATCTTTGGATCTGAAAAAATTTTTTCAACATCAATTTTTGAAACTACGCTTGATGAGATCAAAAATTTTATTTCTTTTAAGTATTTCAACTTACCTTCTTCAACTTTATACGGAAAAACAAGCAAGCTGAAGAGATCAACACCGCGTAGTTTCCCAAGGTAAATTAAATCGTAAATTTTTTCAGCGCTGAAAATTTCATCTTTGAATTCAACTTTATCCGGTAAAGAAAATTCCCTCATAACTGGCAAAGGATGATCCAATTGAATTTCGTCAAATTCAAAATCAAGCACATCAATTTGTGGGGTTTGCGAAAACGATAGAAAAAAATTGTAGTAAGGAACGAAATTTGGAAGGAGGGAGACATTGCTGAAATTTTCAAGCGAGATGACGGAATATTTACTTCCAGCAATTTGAACTTCTCTTATTATAGGTTTCTCAAATTTAATTTGAAGTTCTTTAGTAACCCCGTGGTCAATTAAGTTAAAAAATTCTTGCGCGTACGAGATTCTAAAAAACAAAAATAAGAAGAGGAGCAAGTTAAAAATTTTCATCTTCCCGGTTTTTTATATTTTCCCGTGACAGTGTTTATATTTTTTTCCGCTTCCACATGGGCAAGGGTCATTTCGTCCGACCTTTTGAGTAACCTTAATAGGTTGCAATTTTACACTTGGCTTAACGGCAGTGGCAGTTGCAACATCTGTCTCACCAGCCATGACTTTTAAACCCATGCCGATTGACTCCTGATGCACAAGATTAAGTTGTTCCCTTCTTGGTCTTCTCGGTCTTCTTTCAACAACTTCTTCAGGAACGAGTGGAAACATCCTAAATACGATGCTTAAAACCCCGCTTCTTATCCTTCTCATCATTTCCATAAACATTTCAAATGCTTCTGTTTTATATTCAACGAGCGGATCCTTTTGAGCATACGCGCGAAGGTGAATTCCTTCCCTCAATTCATCCATTTCCCTTAAATGTTCTTGCCATCTTTGATCTATAACTTGAAGCATCGCCATTTTTACTAAAGCGAACATCAACTCTTCCCCAAGCTGTGATTTTTTTTGTTCGTAAAACTCAAGTGCATTGTTATAAATTTTTTCTTTAAGACCTTCTTTCCCAAGCTTTTCAAATTCATCAGGTGTGATCTTTAAATCAATAAGAAGTGTTCTCATCAACTCTTCTTTAAGACCTTGATAATCAAGCGCTGGATAATATTTTTCAACCGTATCTTCAACATAATCAATCAACATATCAAGTAAATCGTCTTCAATCCTCTCGCCTAAAAGTGCATGCCTTCTTAAGCTGTAGACAACTTCTCTTTGTTTATTTAAGACATCGTCATATTCAAGCAATCTTTTTCTAATAGCGAAGTTATTTTGTTCAACTTTCTTCTGTGCTCTTTCAACGCTTTTCGTCACCATTGGATGTTGAATCGGTTCACCATCTTTATATCCTAATCGTTGCATTATATTTGCAATTCTTTCGCTTCCAAACAAACGCAAAAGGTCATCCTCAAGGGACAAGAAAAATCTTGATGAACCTGGATCACCTTGTCTTCCGGAACGACCTCTTAATTGCAGGTCAATTCTTCTTGCTTCATGTCTTTCTGTGCCAATTACATGTAGTCCACCAAGTTCCGCAACACCTGGACCAAGTTTAATATCTGTTCCGCGCCCTGCCATATTTGTTGCAATTGTAACCATTCCGCGAAGCCCTGCATTAGCAACGATCTCTGCTTCTCTTTGATGATGTTTAGCGTTTAGGACATTGTGCGGAATCCCACGGCGTTTAAGCATTCTACTTAAAAGTTCAGAAACTTCAACGCTCGTGGTTCCAACGAGCACAGGGCGCCCAATTTTGTGCATTCTCTCTATTTCTTCAATTACAGCGTTATATTTTTCTCTTTTTGTCCTATAAATTACATCGTCATAATCAATTCTTATGCATGGCTTATTTGTTGGGATAACAACCACATCCAATTTATAAATTTCCCAAAACTCCTGCGCTTCGGTTGCTGCTGTGCCTGTCATTCCAGCGAGTTTCTTGTACATCCTGAAATAATTTTGAATGGTAATTGTCGCGAGCGTTTGCGTATCTTGTTCAACTTTAACCCCTTCCTTTGCCTCAATTGCTTGATGCAGTCCTTCAGAATACCTTCTACCAGGCAAAACTCTACCTGTAAATTCATCAACAATCAGCACTTTTCCATCTTGCACAATGTAATCAACATCTTTTTCAAACATGATATAAGCTCTAAGCAATTGCCTAATTGAATGAACTTTATCACTTCGTTCTGAGTAAAGACGATATAGTTCTTCCTTTTTCCTTTGCTTTTGTGCTGGGGTAAGATATGGGTCATTTTCAATTATACTTATTTCAGTTCCAAGGTCAGGTAAAACAAAAAACTCTCTATCCTCAGGCGAGAGATTTGCTAAAAATTCCCTACCCTTTTCAGTTAAATCAATTATGTGATTTTTCTCATCAACGACAAAATATAAATCTTCATCTATTTGACGCATCTTGATACCTTGATCCTTGAGAAATTCAAGCTCGGTATCAACAAGCAATTTATTATATTCAGGTTCAGCGAGTAATTTTCTTAATTTTTTGTGTTTAGGTGCCCCTCTATGTGCTTTGAGTAGCAAAACCCCGGCTTCATCAAATTTACCATCGTTTAAGAGCTTTTCCGCCTCATCAACTATTTTGCTGACGAGATTGATTTGTGCCGTAACCAATCTTTCCACCTTCGGCTTCATCCAATCAAATTTGTGCTCCGTCTCCGGCACGGGTCCACTTATGATAAGCGGCGTCCTTGCCTCATCAATTAAAATAGAGTCAACCTCGTCAATTATAGCATAGTAATGTCCTCGTTGAACTATATCATTTGGATCAATCGCCATATTATCACGAAGATAATCAAACCCAAATTCATTGTTAGTTCCATATGTTATATCACAATTATATTGTGCTTTTCTTTGTTCGGTATTCATCCAATTTTGAATGCAACCGACGGTTAAACCAAGAAACTCGTATATCTTACCCATCCATTGACTATCTCTTAAAGCAAGATAATCATTAACTGTTACGATATGAACACCTCTTCCAGTCAAAGCATTTAGATACGCAGGCATAGTAGCTACGAGCGTCTTACCTTCACCCGTAGCCATCTCTGCAATTTTACCCTGATGCAAAACTATAGCACCCATTAATTGAACATCAAATGGAATCATGTCCCAGACAATTTTATGCCCAGTAACCTCCCAGCTTTTGCCGACCAACCTTCGGCAGGTTTCCTTAACAACAGCGTAGGCTTCAGGTAGGATTTCATCCAACGCTTTTTGTTCTTCCTTGAAAAGTTCCTTTTCAAGTTTTTCTATTTCATCGTAAATTTCAAGTCGTTCATCTCGTGTCAGCTCCTTATCTTCACGAACGCGAGTTTTAAGTTCTTCAATTTTATCTTCAATATGTTTTGTTCTTTCTTTGATTCTGGATTTGAATTCGTCAGTTTTAGCACGAAGTTCGGCGTCGGTTAGCGTGTTAAGAGTTGAATA
>JBCNVC010000060.1:0-9443 GCA_039630395.1 Candidatus Kryptonium sp.
TGGAGCGTGTTTAAGAATTCCACCAATATAGTAAAGCGCGATTTCACTTAAATTCGCATATCCATTCCCATAAAATAGAGGTTGTCCATTCTTCCATAAGCTTTGGTGGCAATGCATTCCAGAGCCATTATCACCGAATAATGGTTTCGGCATAAATGTCGCCGTTTTGCCATGTCTTCGCGCAACATTTTTGACAATATATTTAAAAATTAAAAGATTATCAGCGCATTTTACAAGCGGAGCAAAACGAAAATCAATTTCACACTGTCCCCCAGTTGCAACTTCATGATGTTGAGCTTCAACCTCGAGACCACATTGTTCCATAATTAACACCATTTCGTTTCTTATATCATTTAGCGAATCAGTTGGAGGAACTGGGAAATATCCTTCTTTATATCTTGGCTTATAAGCAAGATTTGGCTTCTCATCACGACCCGAGTTCCATTGCCCCTCAATTGAATCTATGTAATAATATCCTTCATGAGCGTTTTGATCAAAACGCGCGTTGTCAAAGATGAAAAATTCAGCTTCAGGACCAAAATAAACTGTATCGGCAATTCCCGTGGCTTTCAAATATGCCTCCGCTTTTTGCGCAATATATCTTGGACAGCGCTCGTATTTCTCCCTTGTAACTGGATCATAAACATCGCAAATTAAACTTATCGTCGGAACTTCTATAAAAGGATCAATAAAAGCAGTCGTTGGATCAGGTATAACAAGCATATCGCTTTCGTTTATACTTTTCCACCCGCGAATACTCGAACCATCAAAGCCGAACCCTTCTTCAAACGATTCTTCTGTTAACTCATGAACTGGAACACTAAAATGTTGCCACTGGCCAGGAAAATCCATAAATTTTAAGTCAACCATTTTAACTCCATGTGATTTAATTATTTCAAATACCTTTTGAATTGCGTCATTTCTCATAAAGTATTCCCCAAGTTTGTTTTTAATTTTATAAAACTTTAATCCTGTTCAAAAATTTTTATTCTCGTTGTTTCTTTAATCGTTGATAAAACGATGCTGGTCCTTGTCCCTGTGACCCCTGGCCACGACTGAATTCGTGCGAGAAGTTTTTCAAGTGTTGATGTATTTTCAGTTTTAACTTTCAAAAGATGTGAACCCTCACCTGTGATCGAATGACATTCAAGTATCTCTTCAAGTTCCATAACTCGCTCGATAAACAGCGGATAATTTTTTGATGAATCAATATAAACAAAAATAAAAGCAGTAATATCCTTCCCAAGTTTTTTTGAATCAAGCAATGTAGTATAACCTTTTATGATACCCGATTCTTCAAGCTTTTTCATTCGCTCACTTACCGATGGAACGGAAAGCCCAACCATTTGTGCAAGGTCATTACGCTTAATTCGCCCATTTTTTTGAAGCAGGTCTAAAATTTTAAGGTCAATTTCATCAATTTGAAACATAATTTAGATAAATCCTTTGTTTTACCTAAATTTTTAAAGAAAAATACGCCTTAAATATAACAAATAAAACCAAGATTGTCAAGCCCCTTAAATTCCAAAACCCATAGAAAACTTTCAAATACACGGCAAACTTTTAAAAATGCCGTAAAAGTCACAAAGTTGAAATTATTTGAAAATTGTTTTAAATTTTTAAAAAACTTAAGGATTAAATAATCGCTACACGATTGGGAAGATAATGGAAGCGATAAAAGCTGGAACACCGTCAGAGATTAAAATTTTAAGAATAGATAAACTCCAACCCTGGCTTTTAAACACGAACATTCACCTTGCGGAAATAAATCGCAAAATTGAAAAAGCAAGAAGCGAAGTTAAAGGCAAGTATTAATTTGTTAAAAGTGGAATTAAACAATTGATAGTGCAATTTTTATGATTAATTCAATTGTTGACTGTATTAGCAATCTTACAAAAAAGATTCAATCGTTGAAAAAAGAAAATTTTGGCATTGAAGATACTTTAATACGGTTTCAAAAGATTGAGGATAAGGGCCCATCCTGAAATGAGTTTTATTGTGAAGCTTAAAAAGACATCTTCAGAAAATAATTCCCTTCTTTGTATCGGAATTGACACTGATATTGAAAAACTTCCAGAAGGTTTTGCGAAATCAATTGATTCTGTCCTTGAATTTAATCGTTGCATAATTGAATCAACTTATGATGTTGTTTGCGCCTATAAAATTAACATTGCTTTCTACGAAGCACTCGGAACTCGCGGATTTGAGATTTTGAAATCAACAATTGATTTAATCCCCAACGGAATACCAGTTATTCTTGATGCAAAGCGTGGAGATATAAGATCAAGTTGCGAAATGTATGCCAAAAGTGTATTTGCTGAACTCGGCGCTGATGCGATAACTGTTAATCCATATTTCGGGGTTGAGACGATAGAACCATTCTTGAGGTTTGAAGATAAATTTACCTTCGTCGTTATCCTAAGCTCAAATCAAGGGGCTTTTGATTTTCAATATTTAAAATGTGAAGGAAAGTTTCTTTTCCAAAAAGTTGCTGAAAAATTTATAAGCGCAGATTTTAAAAATCTTGGTTTCGTAGTTGGAGCAACGAGAGGTGAAGATATAAACCTCGTTCGCAAACTATCTGATGAAAAATTATTTCTGATCCCTGGGATCGGTGAACAAGGTGGAGATCTTGAGCTTGCACTGAAATATGGAATTAACAAAGATAAAATCGCACTGATAAATGTCGGTCGCACAATTATTTATGCTTCAAACTCAAAAGATTTTGCCCAAAGAGCAAGGGAAAAGGCAGTTGAATTAAGAGATAAAATAAACAAAATTCGGGAGAACTTATGAAAGAGCTATTTGCCGAGATCTTCAATCTATTTAAAGAATTTTTTTCCAACTTCGTATATATTCTTTACATCATTTTCACGCTCGCGCTTTTGTATCTCGTTTGGTATTTACAAACAAAGATCGGATGATTTTTCATCGTTTGATTTTTTCTCTACAATTCAGTAAAATTTGAAAAAGTTTATGATGGTGACACAATAAAAGTTTCGTAACTGGATGAGAAATCTCGTTGAATAAATTCAAAACAAAATGGAAACTTTAAGAATGAAATTATCCTATGGATTTGTCCCAACTTTGAAGGAAGAACCTTCAGATGCGGTTATGCCAAGCCATAAGCTTATGATAAGAGCTGGGCTTGTTCGTCCACTTTCCGCAGGGATTTATTCCTTTCTTCCGCTTGGATGGAGAGTTGCACAAAAAGTCATGCAGATAATTCGGGAAGAGATGAACGCTATTGGAGGGCAAGAATTTCATCTTCCCGCTCTAAATCCCATAGAATTATGGGAAGAAACGGGACGATTAAGAGATTTTGGAGATGTGATTTTCCAACTTAAAAATAGAGCTTTGGTTTTAGCTCCAACCCACGAAGAAGTTATCTGTCACATCGCAAAACATCATATAAAATCATATAAGGACTTACCTCAAATATGGTATCAAATCCAAACAAAATTTAGAAACGAGCCCAGACCAAGAAGTGGCGTCATACGCGGAAGGCAATTTATAATGAAAGATTCATATAGTCTTGATGCATCATGGGAAGGACTTGATAGATCTTATGAACTTCATAAACAAGCGTATATAAAAATTTACACAAGATGCGGTTTAAAATTTTTCATCGTTGGTGCATCAACTGGAGCAATGGGAGGTTCGGCATCAGAAGAATTTATGGTTGAATCACCTTACGGAGAAGATACGGTTGTTTTGTGTGATAAATGTGGATACGCCGCGAACACAGAAATAGCGCAATCAAATGTTCCGCCCGCAAAAAGGTTTCCCGAAAGCAAACCGCTCGAAGAAATTTACACCCCAAATGTTAGAACAATAAATGAACTCGCCGAATTTTTAAATGTCTCAACAGATATTCTCGCTAAATCTCTTGTCTATAAACATAATGGACAACCTGTCTTAATTTTAATGCTTGGAAACGATCAACTTGTTGAGGCAAAACTTTTAAAGGCACTTGGCGGTGGTGAAATAACTCCAATTGAACCTGAAGAACTTAAAAACCTAACAGGCGCAAATGCCGGCTCAATCGGTCCAATCGGATTGAAAAATTTTAAAATAATTGCTGACAACAGATTAAAAGGTGCAAATAATCTAATAAGTGGAGCAAATAAAGATGATTATCATATAGCAAACATTGATATGGAAAGGGATGTAAAAGTTGATGGATATTTTGATTTGAGGAAAGTTGAAGAAGGCGAACCTTGCATAAATTGCGGTAGTCCTTTAAGAATTGTAAATGCAATTGAAATCGGGCACATATTTAAACTTGGGACGAAATATTCAGAAGCGATGAAGGCGACTTTTCTTGATGAAAACGGTCAGGAGAAACCAATAATTATGGGAAGTTATGGAATAGGAGTTGAACGAATTATTGCTTGTCATATTGAGCAAAATCATGATGAAAACGGCATAATTTGGGATAAAGCAATTGCGCCATTCCAAGTCCACTTAATTTCAGTCAATACCGAAAATCCGCAAGTAATTCAAGTTGCCGACAAGCTTTACGAACAATTGAACGAAGAAAAAATTGAAGTTATTTATGATGATAGAATGGATGTAAGTCCTGGATTTAAGTTTAAAGACGCAGACCTACTTGGAATGCCCTTGCAATTAATTGTAAGCGAGAGAAATCTCAAAAATAATCAAGTTGAAATAAAAATCAGAAAAACAAGCGAAAGAATACTCGTAAACCTTGAGGATGTCGTGCCGAAAATAAAGGAACTACTTGAGATAAAAAATTAACATCTTTAAACCATGGTACCAGAATATAAATTCTTTATCAATGGAGAATGGAGAACATCGCCAAGAAAAATTCAAATTACTAATCCTTTCAATAATCAAACAGTAGGCGAAGTTTATCTTGCTTCACCTGATGATCTTGAAGATGCAGTGATATCTGCTCAGAGCGCATTTGAGAAAACAAGAGTATTACCTTCATACAAAAGATCTGAGATTCTTGAATTTATTTCAAATGAGATATCAAAGCGTCGCGAGGAATTTGCCGAAATGATAACGAAAGAAATGGGGAAACCAATTTTATTTTCAAGAGCCGAGGTTGATAGGGCGATTTTCACATTTAAAATTGCAAGTGAAGAAGCTAAAAGAATCAACGGAGAAATAATCCCGCTTGATCTTGCATCACACTCAGAAAAAAGACTGGGTTTCGTTAAAAGATTTCCGATTGGTGTTATACTTGCTATAACTCCTTTTAATTTCCCTTTGAATCTCGTCGCACATAAAGTTGCACCCGCAATCGCTTCTGGAAATTCAATAATTTTAAAACCATCATCTCAAGCCCCAATTGTAAGTGTGATGTTGGCAGAGATAATTGAAAAATCAGGTTATCCAGTTGGTGGCTTTAATTTAGTTCCGTGTAAATCCGATGAGATTGAACTTCTTGTAAGAGATGAGAGAATAAAAATGGTGACATTTACAGGAAGTGCTGATGTTGGGTGGAAACTAAAAAATATAGCCGGAAAGAAAAGGGTCACACTTGAACTTGGTGGCAACGCTGCTGTCGTCGTCGAACCTGACGCTAACCTTGATTTCGCCATTAAAAGAATTGCATTAGGTTCTTTTGGACAAGCTGGTCAATCTTGTATTGCGGTTCAAAGAATTTATGTTCATAAAGATATTTATACCGAGTTTGAGAAAAAATTTGTTGAAGAAACTAAATCCTTAAAGGTTGGAAATCCATTCGAGCCAGATACAATAGTTGGTCCCCTTGTAGACGAAAGCGCAGCTATAAAGACAGAAGCTTGGGTTAACGAAGCTGTGCAAAACGGAGCTAAAATTTTAACAGGTGGGAAAAGAAACGGAACATTTTACGAGCCAACGATCTTAATTGATGTAAAGCCAGATATGAAAGTAAGTTGCCAAGAAGTTTTTGCTCCCGTTGTGACGCTTGAGAAATACAACACATTTGAAGAGGCAATTGAAAAAGTGAATAATTCAAGATATGGTCTTCAAGCGGGTGTTTTCACAAACGATATCAAGAAAATTTTTTATGCGTATGAAAAAATTGAAGTCGGTGGTGTAATAATAAACGATTATCCGACATATAGAATTGACCACATGCCTTATGGCGGCGTAAAAGATAGTGGCTTCGGGCGCGAAGGGTTAAGATATGCAATTGAAGAAATGACCGAACTTAAACTTATGGTGCTTAACTTTGTTTAAGATGTCGGTTCTTCAGGCACGATTATAGCCATGATCAAATAAAGCAATATAGCAATACCGAGCGACGAAATTGCAAGTATAACCCAAAGAATTCTCACAACCGTTGGATCGGTATTGAGATATTCACCGAGCCCTCCGCAAACACCAAATATCATACGATTTTTCCTGGACTTGTAAAGTCGTTTCATTGATTCAACGCCCTCTTTTTCGCCTTGTGATTTCATTTCAACACCTTCTATAGGTTGACTGTTTTGCTTTCCCTGTAAGTAGGTTATTATAAGAAACAATCCGATCGCGATAAGCAAAATTGGAAAAGCGTAACTGACCCCAATCCTAATAAAGCGCCAAAACGGCCATCCCAAATTTTCAAGAAGTAATCCAACTCCAATTATTATAAGAATCAAGCCAAGTATGAAAATAAAACCTCTCCTGCGGGTTTGTGTGCTCTTTTTCTCTTCAGCTTTTAATTCCTTATGTTCGGGATTAACTGGGATTATCAACATAGCTGCGATATAAAGTAGTAATCCCACACCGCCCATGAAGAAAAGCAAAACAAAAATTATCCTAATGATGACTGGATCAATGCCGAGATATTCACCAATTCCACCGCAAACCCCGTCTATAATCCAATCACGCCTTGATTTGTAAAGTCTCTTCATCTGAAAAAACGATTTTTATTTTCAGTTTCTATATGTTTGAATACGGAGATTGCATTTCACTGTTTCATTTTTCTACAATCTATAAGCTCGGTCTCAGTAATTATAAAATCAACGGGCACATCGTTTGGTGTTGGTTCTATTTGAGCAACAACTTGAAAACCGTAAACAAGAGCAATTTTTGGACATTGAACGAGACTTAAAAATTTATCGTAATATCCACCGCCAAAACCTATGCGATTCCCTTTTCTATCAACAGCAATTGCTGGAGCAATAACGAGGTCAATTTCTTTTATATCAATTTCTCTCAACTCCCTCGGCTCAAGTATCCCAAATGTTGATTTCTCAAGCTCCGATAAATTTTTTAACTCTGAATGTCGTAAGATTTTAAGCTCCTTATCAACTACCGGAACGATAACCTTTTTGTCTTGTGAGAGAAGATAATTTATAATTTCAATAGTATCAACTTCGTTTTTCTTTGACGAGACATAAATATGAATTGTCTTAGCGAAATTGAAAAGTGATAAATTTTTTAAATTTTTAAAGATTGCCTTGCTTTTTTCCCTCGCCTCATTAGGATCAAGTGAATCGCGAATTGCAAGAATTTGCTTTCTAATTGCTTTTTTAGATAGTGACATAAATAAATTTAAAAGCTCATTATCTCCTTCTCCTTTTGCTCAAAAAGGAGGTCAATTTCTTTGATGTATTTATCTGTCAACTTTTGAACTTGATCTTCCGCGCGTTTCCTTTCGTCCTCAGAGATGTGCTGTTCTTTTTCAATTTTTCGCAAGTGTTCATTTGCATCTCTTCGTATATTTCTTATCGCTACCTTTCCATCTTCACAGAATTTCTTAACGAGCTTAACAATTTCTTTTCTTCTCTCTTCTGTAAGTGGAGGAATTGGAATTCTTATAACATTTCCATCATTTGTTGGATTTAAACCAAGGTCCGAGGCAAGTATTGCTTTTTCAATCGTTGGAATTAATGACTTGTCCCATGGAGTGACAGTTAAGGTATGTGGATCACTTACACTTACACTTGCAACCTTGTTGATAGGTAAATGTTGACCATAATAATCAACTTTGATCCCATCAAGTAAGGCGGTTGTTGCTTTACCGGTTCTTACTCTTGCAAGCTCTTGTCTTATTACCTCAACTGATTTCTTCATCCTTTCTTCAGCATCTTTAAGTACCTCTGGTATCGTTGATGGGGATGTCATGGTTCAAAACCATTTTTGTTTTTATCTCGCAGTGGAAACTTGAATAGTATGGATAACCTTAGTCCCAATATTTTCACCGAGAACTATACGCTTGAGATTGCCTGGGATATTCAGATTGAAAACTATAATTGGTAAGCTATTTTCACGACAAAGTGTGATTGCTGTTAGATCCATAACCTTCAAATCCAGTTTTAAAATATCAAGGTAAGAAATTTGTTCAAACTTTACCGCCGCTGGATTTTGTTCAGGGTCTGAATCATAAATTCCATCAACACGAGTTCCTTTTAAAATAACATCAGCTTTTATTTCAATTGCTCTTAAAGCAGCGGCTGTGTCGGTCGTAAAGTAAGGATTTCCTGTGCCCGCTGCAAATATTACAACTCTTCCTTTCTCGAGATGTCTTATGGCTCTCCTTCTTATGAATGGTTCAGCGATTTGTTCCATAGCAATTGCAGTTTGAAGTCGCGTCATTATACCCTTTCGTTCCAAGACGCTCTGTAAAGCAAGGGCGTTTATAACCGTTGCGAGCATACCCATCTGATCTCCGACCACCTTATCAATTCCCTCAGCCACAGCATCAACTCCCCTGTAAATGTTTCCACCACCAATTACTATTCCAATTTGAACTCCAAGCTCATGAACTTCCTTGATCTCGTCAGCAAATCTATTCAAAACGACAGGATCAATTCCATAGCCACGATCTCCCATTAATGCTTCCCCGCTAACCTTGAGAAGAATCCTTTTATAAACTGGCTGAACCATGTTGAATTGAAGTTTTTGTTTTGTTCAAAATAAACAAAAAAGGTCTCAGAGAGACCTGAGACCTTTTTACTTTTCAAGGCTTTCGCCAAGATAATATCTTACAAAACGCCTTATGACAATGTTTTCACCAAATTTAGCAGCTGCCTCATGGATCAAATCTCTTATCGTTTTGCCCTGGTCTTTTATGAAAGGTTGATCCAGTAAACATACCTCTTCAAAAAATTTTTCAAGCTTTCCTTGTGCAATTTTTTCAGCAACATCTTCAGGTTTCCCCTCCGCGAGAGCTTGTTCCTTGTAAATCTCAAATTCCTTTTTAACAACTTCCTCAGGGAGTTGTTCTCGGCTTACAACCTTTGGGTTCATAGCAGTTACCTGCATTGCTATGTCCCTAGCTAATTGCTTAAATTCATCAGTCCTTGCAACGAAATCGGTTTCACAGTTGATTTCAACAATCGCGCCAACCCTGCCTCCCGCGTGTATATATGCTTCAACTAGACCTTGCTTAGTCTCCCTATTTGCATGTTTTTCAAGAACAGAAGCTCCTCTCTTCCTTAGGTATTCTATTGCTTTCTCAATATCTCCATTTGTTTCCATAAGCGCTTTTTTAC
>JBCNVC010000061.1:0-9203 GCA_039630395.1 Candidatus Kryptonium sp.
ACTTTCATAGTTTATCTACTTTGTTTTTAAACTTTTTTAATTTTAAAAAAGATCCGCAATTTAATCAAATAAAATCCCCTCAAATAGATAGGTGAAATCACAAGATTTTGGTTTATTAAGTGGATTCTATTTTATCCTTGAAGTTTTCAAAACTCAATTCCAATCCCAACTCTAACGACCGAGCCAAGACGATTGAAGTTAAGATATGAAAAGTCAAGGTTAACTGGTATTCGCGCGCTTGAGCCGTTCAAACCGAAACCAAGCGTAAAATTTTCCTCATCATAGTTAAGTTTATATCCACCTCTCAAACTCAGAAAATTTCTATATGAATATTCAATTCCCAAATTCAGTTTCTCTGGCGAATCACTTGGATGCAACGCTTCTATCATTAATGAAAGTTTGGTTGGATGATTATATTCACCTATAATTTCACCTGCGATCCCGAGTTTAAACATCACCGGCATCTTAAAGGAGTCACCGATATATTTACTATCAACACCGAAATTTTGAATTGCCCCAGCTATTCTTAAGCTTCTAAAGCCAGTGAAATAGAGAATTCCAACATCAAAGACAAAGTTATCAGATTTATAAACCCAAATTTTCTCTCTAACATACTTAACAAAACCGCCAAATGAGAACCTATCAGTTAACATTTTAGAATATGACAACCCAAAGGCAAGAGCATCCGCTGAAAAAGTTTCAGTTATAATATAATTTCCTGGTTGATCTGGATTAGCGTTAACTGTTCCCTGCATAGTTCCAAAATCAAAATGAACGAGCCCAATTCCAAAAACGCCAGCGTTACCGAGTTTTATTGTATAAGCCGATGCTACTTGCTTTACATCTGCAAGCCAGTTTGCGAATGTGAAATTAAGTGATTGTTTTTTCGATGTAAATCCAGTAAGGGCTGGATTTATAAAAATTGCATCTGCACTTGTGTGAAACAAAGCAACGCCCGCATCGCCTGCTCCACTTGCTCTCGTGCTTACTGGAATCTCAAGAAAAACATAACCAGTTGTGCCGACTTTTTTGAATGTCTGCGAAAAGACAAGATTTAAAGACAAAAGCAAAAATATCAAAACTTTTCTCATTTTAAAAACCTTGTTTATGTTTACCTTATTATTGCAAACTTTCCAATTTTCTTTTTACCTTCAGGAGTTTCAATGTGATAAATATATATTCCACTTTCAACATATTGTCCATAATCTGTTACCTGATTCCATGAGGCGATACCAGAGCCATCATTATGATAAATTGTTTTCACAAGATCTCCCCTAATAGTGTAAATTCTTATTACACACGGGCTTGGGATATTTACGAATTGAATTACATCAACATCTCTTGGATTCACAAATCCTGAACGAGCAACGAATGGATTAGGCACAACGAGAACTTTTTCAAGCTCACTCGTAGCCGGTATTGTTGCTTTAAATGGAACTATCATACGATTTGCGTAAATTGAACTTTCCATTGGTGGAACACGATTTGAACCAGTTTCGGGAAATCTCGCCGACAAATTCGGAGGCCAAGACGCATGTCCAGTGTCATAGCTTGTAATTGCATAGTAATAACTAAATCCAATTGTCACCGTAGTATCAATAAATTTATATTTCCGTTTCACAGGATCATAGTATTGTGGATCTCTTTTTTTGATATTAGCTACAAGCTCCCAAGGACCAATTGGCAAATAGTTTGAGCGATAAATTTTATAACCGGCAAGATCAAATGCTTCATCTCCTGAATAGTCAGGATCGGGAATTGCTTCAACGGAGTCGTACCACTCAATTACATTTGCTATAACTCCCTCTTTTTCATCGAATAGTCGGATTGTAAAATTCGGCGCTGGAGGTGGATCAGGTACATTATATCTATTGTCGTAATTGAATTGAGCTCGCCTTGCATTTTTTAGAAGTTCACTATATCCTTTACTGCCGACCAATGAAGCTGAGGTGTTTGGATCAACTGCTTCTTTATATGAAATTCCACCTATTACCTCCGCTGTAACAATTTTTATCGTGTCGCCAGGTCTTAAAGTCCAAGGTCCGACTGAAACAAGCGACCACATTCTTCTTGTTGTCCATAGTGGATCTGAAGGTGATGTCACAGGCGAGGAAGCATTTCTTGGATCCCTACAAATGGCATATCTACCATCAAGACCAATACCTGCTGTTCCAAAAGGACCGTAAAGATCTATTCTATCATCAGCAGCGGACCAAGCATAGCCATTTATTCTATTTGCTCTGCGTGTGCTATCTGGGGAAATATATAGAAATTTCAGTCCAGGATATCCTGGCGCAAGCCATTCACCTTGTCTTTGAGGACCACCTTGACTATAATATCCATATTTTTCGTTTCTTTCTACCGTTGCCGGAAAATCATCAGCATAACCGAAAAGCAATCTTTCGGCAGGAATAAAGAAAAAACGATTATTTCTCGCTCCTTCGCTATACTGCGGATAAAATAAAATTCTCCACGCTCTTGAATTTATAGAAAAAGCATAGGTAAAGAGAATATACATTCTGTAGATGGTTGCATTGTAAAGTCCAAATTTATCATTGGGTGCAAGCTCGTTGCTTATATTTTTTATCACATATTCAATTATTATGTAGTTTTCGTCAGCTTGAGATCCACTCCATTGCATCGCTTTTCTTTCAACTCTAATGGGTAATGGCATGTCCCCTTGATATTGCGGTTGATAATTTGGATTATACTCCCAAATGCTTTCAATTATCTCTTCTGGACCTGGAAATTTAGTTTGCCAATGATTTTCAATTTTAGTATGCTTTTTAACTATGTACTTTGCTCCCGGCTCTGGAGAAACGCTTCCTGCGTACATTGCCCAATCTTCAGCTGCAATAACTTTTCCAGCTGAATCAAGTCCCGCAATTATAAATCCACCAGTGACGATATGTGATGCTGCACCTCCTATATCCGCACCAACCCATTCAGGATCAAACCCAGGCCAATCCATACCATAATTTATTCTTTGCCAATTATTAAACGGAGCACAAATTTTGCCATAGTAAAAAGATTCCCAAAGCATCCCTCTTTTTAAACTAAGAAGAGGGGATGAGACTTGACCTTGAAGAATAGATATAAACGCAAGTGTCAAAAACAAAATTTTTTTCATCCTTGTACGATATTTCTTTTAAAAACCAAGACCTATTGTGAAATAAATCTCTCTTGGAACATTGCGATATGTGGTGAAGTAATTGAACTTATAGCTTGCTCTTGGATTTAGAGGATCTTCACCTGGTTTCAACATATCAGGCGTTATATTTCTCTCAACCCAATCTCTTAGATCATCTTGAGATGAAAATGGTGTTAACCATTTATTGTTAAACAAATTCATCACCCTAATTCCAACAAGAATACTCTGTTTACCAAAGTAGATTCGCTTCGTTAAATTGAGATCAAATTTTGACTCAAGCGGATAACGACGGTTATTAACAACATCTTTGAATTCATCATAACTTGTTACATAAGTAAATGGCGTTCCGCTCTGCGCTGTGTATGTCAAACTAACAACTAAATCTGAAAACGGTTTGATACCCCAAATTTCAAACCCACCTCCTTTTTCAATGGAATAACTTACAAGAGCTCTAAATGTATGAGTTCTATCATCGTAAGATAAAAAGTCATTTGCTTGATTTCTTTCTTGATAATTTCTTGGATCATTTGGATCTTCCGACCAAAGCGCTCTTGGTCCGTAGTATCCGAAAGTTGTTCTTGATAAGCTGTAAGTTAATCTATAACCCCATCGCCCCGGAGCTACTTTATCAATTGTAATTTCAATTCCCTTAGATGCACCATAAGAGTTGTTTTCATATGTAAGATAACGCTTATTTCTTCTGATTCCGGCACTTGGAGCATAAATGTATAAAGGTCCAACCTGTTTAACTCTGTCATTATAATAAGCAACTATATCAATTCTGTGCGTATTTCTATAACTATGTTGAAGACCAAATTCATAGCTTATGGTTTGTTTCGGTCCAAGGTTTCCATTGCCATAAGCAATCCATCCAAGCTCTGTTGTTCTCATCAATGCTTCTTTAAATGTAGGCATTGAATAAAAATGCCCATATTGCAATCTAAAAGCTGTGTTTTCAGCAATTGGGAACGAAATTCCAAACCTTGGTGAGATCCTTATATGACCTTTTGTTTGTTTGGTTTTGGGGTTACCTATTGATTCAGCTCCAAGGGCAGGATAAAATGGATTAAATCTATCATATGGAATTTCCGTATTAAAATTATACCCATCAACTCTAACACCCAAGTTTGCAACCATTCCCTCATATTCAAATCTACTTTGAATATAACCGGCAATATAATATGGAAATGCTTTGTAATACTCCGCATATCCAGTCCTTGAAATAAACGCGTTTGCTGCGAAACTTGAAACAGCGCTGTAATATGTATCCCAGTAATTGAATTTAAAACCAGCTTTTATCTGAAATCTTGGAGTTATTTGATTTGTATAATCCCCATATATGCTCCACGCATCAGTTCGCGCATCTTGACCGTAAAGAGTAGTAAATGAGTAAACAGTTCTATATCCCTCATCCCAAGGTCCAGGTGGAATTGACCAAACATCATCCCTTAAATAACTTGGTCTTTGTGGAACCGGCAAGACGAGAACAATATATCTTTCCCTTGAATGATAAGCGGTTAATTCAAAAAATGACTGTGGATTTATTGCATATGTCCAAGTGAAGCTTTGGGTATTTGTTATCTCATCTCTTGGGGAATCAGTCACAAGAACATATTTCCAAGCCCCATCTCTCCCAGCCCAGCGAATATCATCCGAACCAGAAAATAAACCTCCGCGATAATATTGATAAAGTCCCATCAATTTAAACTTATGTTTCGGCACCGGATTCCAAGATAAAGTTAAAGTATAATTTTGATAAACTTGAACTCTCTCAATTGTTGGGATTCTTGTCGGTTTTTCCCTATATTCAGCAGAGATGAAAAATCTCAATGCTTCTGGGCTTGAACCAAGCGGACCACCAAAACCGAGCAAAAATCTTCTATATGAAAGCTTTCTATAATCATAAACTCCAAGCGGATTTGGTCCGCCATCTGGATTAGGTGAATGATTTTCAACCCACTTTTTCCACATTTTGTAAATCCAAGTATCAGAAGAATCTGGATAAGCTCTTTTCCAACTTTCAATTGTCCCCCACTTTTTCCATTCAACAGTTTCAGGACCATAAAGATACGGACCCCAATGATACTGACCAGGTGGTCTATATTCAAAACGAAACTCACCAGACAATCTCGTCCCACCTTCTTTGGTCACAACTTTAACAACGCCAGATTGAGCGTTGCCATATTCAGCGCTGAAACCTCCTGAAATTATTTCCATTTGGGCAACTGCAAGTGGATTATAATCATACTTCCAAGAGTTATTTGATTTATCCCATGCGAAACTATAACCCGGAACGCCCGTATTAGTTGTTATTTGCTCAACACCATTTATCATGAAATTTAATTCATATGAACCACCACCGCGAACGCTGAAAGTACCATTGGGGTTTTGTATAATTCCAGCTGTTAACTCAAGAATTTGCTTTAATCCTTCAATTGGAGCACTCTCAATTTCTCTTGATTCTATATTCACTGATGTTGAAGTTTTATCTTTCTCTATAACTGGTCTTTTGGCTTCCACAACTACTGGTTCAACTTCAATCGCAGTTGGTTCAAGCTGAAAATTTATTGTGGTTGTTCGATCAACATATACAACGACATCTTTAATAATTACTTTTTTATAACCAACCATACTTGCAACGAGATTATATCTGCCTGGTGGAACATTTATAATAAAATATTCCCCATCGAAATTTGCAGCAGCCCCCATAGTTGTTCCTTCTATCAATACATTTGCTCCAGGGAGCGGTTCACCGGTGGCTTTATCCGTAACCCTACCGAAAATTTTACCCTTCGGAGTTTGAGCAAACAAAAGAGATAAAGAAATGAAAGTCAAAAATAATGATTTTGCGAACTTCATGGCTAAAAAATAAAATTATTTTATCAAAACCATTTTCTTAATTGAGGATTTGAAATTATCAAACTCAAGTTGATAGTAATAAACACCGCTTGGCAAATTCTCTGCATTAAAGCTCGCAATGTGTTTTCCAGCGCTTTGAGTTGAATTAACAAGTGATGTTAACTTTTGACCAAGTGAGTTATAAATGTTTATTCTAACGAAACCATCCCTTGGAATTTCGTAAATAATCGCTGTTGATGAATTAAAAGGATTTGGATAGTTTTGATGTAGATAAAAAGTTTTTGGAACATTACTTTTTTCAGCAACACTTGTGACTTTTTCAAATACAAAGGCTTTTCTTGCAAACATATCAATTACATATACTCGCGATTCATCAGGGCTTAAAGCAACATCACACGGTGCTATGAACGGTGCTCCTTCAAGAGTTAAAACTTCCATAGCAAAGTTTCCAGCAACTTCAAATGCTTTCACGGTTTGGAATCCAGAGTCAGGTCTGCAAACCCATAATCTACCACTTTTATCTACATAAATTCCAGATGGAACAAACTTCCCAAGAGCAAGAAATCCAGCAAAATCTGTTAACGCTTGACCCCTATAATTCTTCGGTTCAATTTGAGTTCCACCAGTCCATATTGCTACATTTCCGGCTGTTGGATTGTCATCGGAACTGTTTCTTGATGTATAAAATGGAGTGTTGGGGTTATTATAATCACCATTTGGTATAACAGCAATGTCTCTAATTACATCAGCACCGGCTGCACTATATCCGCCTGGACAGCTTGCATAAAATGGTGGTGGAACATAAACCCCTGGATCAGCACTTCCTGATGAATTTGTGATCGTTCTACTTGTAAAATTATAAACTCTCGGTGTTGGACCTGGATTTCCTGCTTGATAGGTAGTTCCAGCATAAACAAAACTATCTTTTGTAGCACTTAAACCAAAACAAAAGTTCCATATCCACTTTGACCAAAGCCGAAACCATATCTAACCCTTTGTTGCGGGTTTCCATTTTTAAAATAGTCAAGACCAGAAACACCCGCAGGATTTATTGCAGTTGGTTGTCTGAAAACCACTAAAACATCATTTTGAATTGTGGTTACACCCCGAAGCGAATGCACATTTGTTGTATCAAATCTTGCAGTGTAATTATAAACAAGTGTAAAGACATCGTCATTTGGTCCAGCCTTCCACAAAGCATTGTGAGCTGATGTGTCAGTTGCTCTTGAAGAAATAACCCACAAATTCCCATCAGCGTCAACTGCACACAAGAATGGTCTGACATACGCAGTATCAGTTGCAGGAAAAACAATTGATTTTTTGTATACCCATTCCTGGCTTTGAGTAAAAAGAAGAACTGGCAGGAACAAAATCGGAAGGATTAGATTGTAAAAAACTCTCGTGGTAGAGTGCTTTTTGTTTTCGTTCATTTTCAAGTTGATAAATTTTTCAACAAAAGTCAAGAAAAGCGAAAGGATTTAAAAGTTCAATAAAATTTCTAATTTTGGAGAAAAGTTCGCTTTGGTCGGGATAAGGAATTAATTTAGAAATGCTTTACTTCGTTCAGAATAACTCATTTACCCTTAAGGCAAAAGTATATGCGAGGAGCAAAGCGCCGTGACAATAGTTCTTCATTAAAGCTTGCGATAATACATTAACCGTCATCGCGAAGAGTTTAAAACCTGAAACAATTTCTATCTCTCAACATATTGCTTCACTCATAATCATTTGCTAATCATCTTCGCAAAATACACAAACGATAAATATCTATCTGATATCATAAGATCTAAAAAACAAACCAATCTCTTTATCTACTTCACTTAGTACCCCATTGCAATATCTCGTCGATTTCCAAAAATAGCCTACTTAACGAAAACCATCTTTTTTACATTAACAAAATCTTGCGCTTCCAAGCGATAAATGTACACTCCACTTGTAAGCCCGCTTGCATCAAATTTGACTCTGTGCCTGCCTGCTTCTAACTCTTCATCCACCAAAACACTCACAATCCTTCCAAGAACATCATAAACATACAACTTGACCCTGCTTCTCATTGGTATGTCAAACTCTATAGTCGTCGTTGTATTGAACGGATTCGGGTAGTTCTGATGCAAAGCGTACTTATCAGGAATAACTCCTGTGACTTTTTCTACTTCAAGTATCACCCCACCCTCACGGTATACCGCAACTCCTCCTTGTCCTGTTCCAATCCACTTGTTCCCCTGCCTATCTATAGCAATTGAAAGGATTTCATCACTTGATAAACCTGAATTTGATGTGTTATAAACTGTCCATCTCACATTATCAAACTTTGCAACTCCTCTACTCGATGTCCCAATCCACTTATTTCCTTGTTCGTCTATGGCAATTGCATATATCCTATTTTCCGGCAAACCTGAATTTGTTGTATTGTAAACCGTCCAATTTGTACTATCAAACCTTGCAACTCCTCCACCAAGTGTCCCAATCCACTTGTTACCTTGCCCGTCTATGGCAATTGAACGAATATAATTACTTGGCAACCCTGAATTTGTCGTGTTGTAAACCACCCAATTTGTGCCATCAAACTTTGCAAGCCCTCCGCCCGATGTTCCAATCCACTTATTACCCTGCCTGTCTACAGCAATTGCATAAACTTGATTTCCTGGCAAACCTGAATTTGTCGTATTGTAAACCACCCAATTTGTATCATTAAACCTTGCAAGACCTCCATCTGTTCCGATCCATTTGTTTCCTTCTTCATCAATAGCGATTACACGAACCCGATTATCTGGCAATCCTGAATTTAGTGTGTTATAAACTACCCAATTTGTCCCATCAAACTTTGCAACTCCATACGGTGTTCCGATCCACTTGTTCCCTTGTCCATCTACGGCAATTGAACGAATTTCATTATTTGGCAAACCTGAATTTCTCGTATTATAAACCGTCCAATTTATACCATCAAACCTTGCAACTCCTCCATAATATGTCCCAATCCATTTGTTCCCTTGTCTGTCTATGGCGATCGAAAGAATGGTATTATCCGGCAAACCTGAATTTGATGTGTTTTGTATCGCCCACATTGTTCCGTCAAATTTTACAAGTCCTCCTCTTGTACCAATCCACTTGTTATCTTGCATGTCTACAAGAATTCTGTTAATATCATTACTTGGCAACCCTGAATTTGATGTATTGTATCTTATCCATGTTG
>JBCNVC010000062.1:0-8569 GCA_039630395.1 Candidatus Kryptonium sp.
GGCATAGGCTTTTGAGGCTTTCAGAAGAACTATATCACCTCTATGACCATCAAGGCTTAGTTCCGCGGTAATGCTAACTATCTTCTCAAGTATTTCATCAGAGACCTCAATCTCATGCCAGAGCTCCTTTGCCTTTAATATCCTCTCTTTCAGCCTTTCCTGTTCATCATGCCAGGCCTTAATAAAACCCTCCTTGTCGAGGTCAAACTGAATCCTCCTCTTAAGCACCTCTTTTCTTTTCTCTTTATCAACTATGGCCTTGACTTCGACGCACAGCCCAAATCGGTCAAGAAACTGGGGCCTAAGTTCTCCCTCTTCAGGATTCATGGATCCAACCAATATGAACCTCGCTGGATGATAAAAGGATAAGCCCTCTCGCTCTACCCTGTTCATACCCATAGCCGCCGAATCAAGAAGCAGATCAACGATGTGATCCTCGAGAAGATTCACCTCATCTATATATAGAAAGTTCTGATTAGCCCTTGCTAAAAGCCCTGGCTCGAACTTTCTCTTACCCATGGTAAGAGCATATTCAAGGTCAAGAGTTCCAAGTACTCTGTCTTCCGTTACCCCAAGAGGTAGCTCTACCACTTCCATTTTCTTAAGCTCAATCTCTAAGGTGTCACCTCTGGAAAGACGTTCTTCGCACTCTAAACAGAATGGTCCATTGATTGAACAGTTAAATCTACAGTCTTTTACAACCTCTATTTCTGGAAGGAGCTCAGCAAGAGCTCTCACAGTGGTGCTCTTTCCTGTTCCCTTCTCTCCCATAATGAGAAGTCCACCTATGGAGGGATCAATTACATTCAAAATAAGCCCTAGCTTCATCTCCTCTTGATCAACGATCGCGGTAAAGGGGAAGATCATAAAAATCACCCTCAATGTCAAAAGTAAACGGATACACTGAGCAAGTATTAGCGTAACTATTTATTTCACTTTGGTGTATATTTTTTTGTTCTAAGATATAAATACAATCCTGCAAAGCCTACGATCCAACCAGCAAAACCAATTATAATGAAAATGTAAATATACTCGGCGATGAGAGGCTTGGTGAAATCCTCTAAACTTCTTGCCTCATTGACCTTTATATCAACCTTTGCCCCATGAGGCCCATGTTCTGCCATTCCTTTTGCTATTATTTTCCATGATCCAGCTTCATCTGGTAAAAAACAAAAAAGTCCATTTTTATCGCTTTTTCCCTTTTGAAAAGTAGCATTTCCCCTAGGTGAAAAAACTTCAATATCTGCAAAACTCATAGGTTCTTTAGGTGTAAAGTAAAAACTTATACATACCGCTTTTTCCTCTCTCACCTGATAGTTAACACCATGAGCTAAAACTTCTTTGGTATTAAGTAACAAGAACATCAGAAACAAACTCACATACAAACACAGCTTAGCAATAACCATACCGCTATGTCCTCTTACGTAGTCAAAGTTTCTTCTATTATTCCTTCTGTCTCTAATATTGCTCTTCTTATATGTTCTAAAAGTTTTTCCTCTGCTTTCCAGTATCCCCTACGATTTGCTTCCATCAATCTCTGAAGCACTTCTAAATAAGCCCATTTGTTATTTTTAATCATTTCTTTTTTGATTTCCTCATCTAAAACAAATCTCTTTGTTACTTCATTCCAAATCCAGTTTTCAACTACTCCTGTAGTTGCTGCCCATCCAACGAGATTTTCCATTAAATCTGCAATTTTTTGAGCTCCGTGCACTTTATGTTCTAACATTGCCTTAATCCATTTGGGATTTAGAAGCCTTGTTCTCACTCCAACCTCTATAGACTTTTCCAAAGACTCCGTCAAAGGTATCTCTTTAGTTGTATCACTAACTAACATTAACGGTTTACTTCCCTTTACTGCCTCAACCGCTAAACTTAATCCACCAAAAAATTCAAAATAGTGGTCTAAATCCGTAAATTCATAATCATGAGAACTTCTTATCTGAGAAACAAGATCTACCCTTTTTAAGCTCTCTTTATATACTTCTCGTGCTTTCACTCCATAAGAATTTTCTATATAAAGATAATTCATCGATTCCATATAGGCTTCTGCTAATTCCTCCTCCTTTTCCCATACCGAATCTTCAACTAATTTTAACATCCTTGTTCCATACTCCGATGGCGGTGGCCCAAATATCCTTCCACAGGCTATTTTCCTTAAGGTAGACTCATCTACATTTCTAAAAGACTCCATCTCCCGAAGATTTTTCAGATTCTCTAAAGTATGCTTTTTTACAAAATTTAACTCTATTGGTTCATCCAGATTTGAAACTAAATTAACAGCCTTATCAATAAGATTTATGACATTAGGGAACATTTCTCTAAAAAATCCACAAATAGTGATGTGACAATCTATTCTTGGTCTTTTAAGTTCTTCCAGAGGAGTGATTTCAAGCTCTGGATACCAACTTCCATATCTTCTTACAATTTTAACTCCCATATAGCTTAAAATCTGAGCAATGGTCTCTCCTTGTGTTTGTGTGGTTTCAAAGCCCCAAAGCACAAGCCCCACTTTTTCTGGATAAGTCCCCTTAAGTTTTAAATACGTTTCTATAGTATTTTTAGCTATCTCAAAACCTCTCACGTAGGCAGAATCAGTAGGAATTTTATTAGGATCAAATTGATAAATATTTTTACCCGTAGGTAAAGCTTCCGGAGTTCTTATCACATCTCCTCCCACCGAAGGTTCAATATACCCTCCTTGTAAACCTAAAAGGAAGTTCTTTATTTCCTCCTCATTATCTATAAACCTCTTTCCAATGGCTATTGCCAAGTTTATCGTCTTTTCCGCTTCAGCCTTTTGTTTTTTTGATTTAAATGTTTCTTTGAGTGTAGAAGGATCTTTTAGAAATCTATCTATCACTTCATTGGACATCTTTTCAATTTGAGCTAAAAGTTTAGGATTTTTATAAACCTCTTCATATTTTAGTCCCTCTTCTTCAGCAATCAGTCTATTTAAGCTTTTTACTTCCCCTCTATCATAGCGGGAAAACAGTTTTACAAACTCTATAAGGTCATTTTCTTCGTAGTTTTTACCAAGGATGTGAAGTCCCTTTGGAATTATACTTCGTTTAATTCGATAAACTTGATCATGAAGTTCTTCTAAAGTGTCAAAGGCAAAATTTAATTTTTCTCCAAGCTCTTTTATTTTTTCTTCTAAAATTCTTGCTCTTCCCGGATCTAAGTGTGAGGCTTCCTCATATTCATTTAAATAATCTTCTAAAGTGCGTAGTTCTTCATAGGTATCAGAGGTAGTATAAGGTGGCGAATTATAGCTAATTAAGGTTCCATATAATCTTCTTTTCGCAATAGTTCCCTCAGAGGTGTTTAAGGTATGATAAAAGTATAAATGGGGAATATCTCCTATAAGGATATCTGGGAAACAATTTTCACTCATGCCAACTTCCTTTCCCTTAGTGAACTCCGCAAGGCCATGTGTTCCAATATGCACTACAACATCAGCTTTCCACTCTTTTTCAAGCCATTTATAAAAGGTAACATATTGATGATGAGGAGGTTTAGTTTTATCGTGCACTACATTTTTCACATCTTCTGCAGTTAAAGGCGCTCTTGCTGGCTGAACCCCAATTAAGACATTTCCTAATTCTAAACAGGGAATCAAAATTTTATCCCCATAAACCATTATTTTGCCCGGAGGCTCTCCCCAGTGATACACTAAATCTCCCTTTGCTTTAGGAGAAAGTTCTTCTAACCATTCTTTCCAGCTTTTTGTCTCAACCGTCCTTAGCCCCCTTTGACTACACTCTTCAGGTGAAATCCACTCTGGAGAATTAAAAGCTCCTAATTTTTCTAAAGTTTCATAAAGATTAAAATCTTTAGGCAGATCAACTTTATATCCCTCTCTTTTCATTGTGTGGAGTAGGTTTTCTACACTCTTAAATACATCAAGATAGGCAGCTTTTCCAAGATTTTCTTCACCTGGCGGATAATTATAGATAACTAAAGCTACCCTTTTTTCCTCATTTTTCTTTAATTTCAGATTGAGCCAGTTTTTAATTCTTCTTTCTATCTTCTCTATTCTTTCTTCAATAGGTAATATCTCCTTTGTCTGCACATCTTCTCTTCCTATACTTTTTAAGCCGGCAATAGGTATGGGTTCTATACGACCGTCCATTTCAGGCCAAATAACTGCTCCAATGACTTCAAGATAATTTAGGCCATAATCCGATTCCTGCCACTTCTCAATTTCCCTTCTGTACATAATAACAGGATTAAATACTGGCATATTTAGACTCTTTAAAAGCTCAAGAGTAGGTTTGAATTGTCCCCCAAATGGTCCACCATTTAATCTAAACCAAAGAAGACTTAACACAGCAGAAACTATTGGTTTACCATCCACAAAGAAAAACCTCTTAATTGCCTCAAGATTATAAATTCCGTCACAAAAGACGGGAATACAAAGAAAATCCTTAAAAGTTTTAACTATTGCCTCAATAAATGGTAAACTCTGTTGAAAATGAATTCCACCGTAATATAGTATTCCCAATTTGGGTTTTTCTTTTGAGTTTGGATCTTCATTAATTGCAATTTGCTTTAAAAATTCGTTTAAACTCTCAAAAATTCCAAGATTAGGATAGTATATGCCAAACTCGGGAAGTTCTTTGCAAGGTTGAATATCTCTGTAACTAAGACCCAAATGTTTTCCGATAAGTTTAAAAAAATTTACATAGTTTTCTTTAAGGGGATTAGCTAAGTATTTAAGAGCAAGAATATACTCTCTTGCATCTTTAAGACTTGCAATGGGCAAAATTTTTCCTGCAAATTCAATAATTTTTTGAATTTTTTTAATCCTTTCAATCATGCTCAAAGGTTCATCAAGGGCACTTAGTTGAGCTTGTCTTTTTTCAAAGATTTTTTTCATGGAAAATTTGCCGAGTCTTGCTAAAGAGAGAAGCCGAGGCGAACCTATGACTACTATAATGACTTTCTTAGTTTCGTAGAGTTCAGACAAACTCTCGTAAACTAATTCTTCCGCTTTTCCGCCGCCCCTTAGATCTATGATTATGCCATCTGCCTGACTAAAGATTTCATATAGCTTTTGCTTACTATAAATTTCATCGTCTATCTCATGAGGATAGAGAATAGTTATCTTTTCTATTTCTTTGAGTTCCTTTACCGCATTAACTAATAACTCTCCCCAAGTGTAGCCTATAAATACTAAATTAATCAATTTCTCCAAGTTTGTTTACTTAAAACTTATATGAAAAATCTAAGAAATACGATCTCCTTGGTTGTAAGTAGAAAAAATAATACTTTCTATCAAAAAGATTATTCACACTTAAAGACAGTGTGGAATTTTTAAGTAATTTAAGGCTAATTTTAGCATCTGTAACAAAATAGGAGTCATAGGAACTAAATACACCTTCTTTTTTGTCGCTATTATCTTCAGTTCCAAAAACTTTACTTCTATACCTACTTATAATGGAACCTAAAATAGGACCTTTGTTATACTCTAAACCAACATTAAACATAGTTTCAGGCACATAAGGTAGTCTTTTACCTTTAGATTTAGGATATAATGAATTTTTCTTTATCTTAGCATCATTCCAGGTTAGATTTGTAAATAACTTTAAAGCTTCACCAAGTTTTTGCTCAAAAGAAAATTCGACTCCTCTAATCTTTGCCCTCTCTAAGTTTGATGCTTCATGGACTTCTCTTGGACCTATAATCCTTCCAGTTTTTCGATAATAAATATAATCTTCTAAATAATTTTCAAAATAAAAGAGTTCTATTTTATTTCCAGTCCATAAACTATGCCTTATACCTAAGTCCCAAGCTGAGCTTTCCTCAGGTTTTAGTTTTGGATTACCATACTTAAAGTGTGCGGGTGTCATAAATGACCTATACTGCTCCATCAGAGTTGGGAAGCGAAAAGCCTTTCCAATCGAACCTCTAACAGTTGTTTTTTCTGAGATCTTATAGACAAATGAGAATTTAGGACTGAAGAAACTATCATCCCTTGATTTATACTTCTTGGGATATCCTGGCGTACTTACCATATTCTCAAAACCATCGCTTGTCTTCCACCAATCATACCTCGCTCCTAGGTAAAAAGTTAACTTTTCAGACACAGGGATCTCATCCTGAATATATATTCCTATAGTTTCGTCCTCTCCTCTTGTCTTGTATGTAAGATTAGTTTTTGAATCTGTATCCTTCCAATTTGTTAATTTATGTTCTTCGGTTTTTGCTTCACCTTTTCTATATGATAAACCAAAGGTTAAAAGATGATTATTCAAGTAAGCAGCCCCTAAAGTAACTGGAAGATTGAACTGCAAGTCTGCTATATAGTTCTTTGCGGGAGTATCGTGAACTTTTCCTGGACCACCACCTTTTACTGCGTGTTCATGAGGGAGACAAAATGTTAAATTTCCAGCACATGGAGTTGTAAAGAGATGCTTATCTTGATCATATAATCCAAAAGTGAGCTTAGTCTTTAATCCCTTAATTCGAGTTTCAAAGTTCAAATTATATAAAGTATAATCCTTTGTGATTTTTCCAGATAAAAACATAGACTCAGTTAAAACATTTGGAGGAAGTGGTGGCTGAGGAATAAAATAACTCCATACGGGATTACCTCGGGGATCTCTTAAGTATGTATGAGGTTTGTCGTAACTTGAGCTATCCCAGACTTTTAAAATAGAAAAACTAATCTTAGTGTTCTTAGTAAGATCATAACCAAATCTCACAACGAAATTATTAATCCATCCCTTGTGATCTCCAGTATCTCCTACAATCCAAATAGTTTTTCCATCAGGAAAAGAAGATTCTTTCCAACCAGTAATATGTGCGGGCGGTCTTCCTAACACAGTAAAAGCAGGATAATTTGGAAAACCATTCAGCGCCTGATGCCCAAAACTAGCAAAAAAGTTAAAATTTCCAAGTCTATCACCATAAGAAACATAAATCTTTCTTAAATCATCTAAGGATTTTCCTCTATCAAAGCTTGATCCATATCCTGCTTTTATAGTAAATTCCCTTTTAGTTGGTAAAGTTGAAATAATATTTATCACACCTCCTATAGCTTGTCCTCCGTAAAGTGCAGAAAAGGGACCTTTTACTACTTCAATCCTATCAAAGTCCTCAAGGCGAAGTCCACCAAGCCTAATTAACCCACCCTGAGGATCATTTAGTTGTATACCATCTATCATAATAAGATTTCTATTATAGGAGGGCACTCCCCTTACAGAGATTGTATCAGGAGGAGTATCTAAAACAGCCCTTACTCTTTGAATGTGTACTCCAGGAATATCATTTAAGGCTTCATCTATGGTCTTTACATTTTTTATCTCTAATCTTTCCTTCTTCACTACACTTAGACTTGCGGGAGCAAGTTCAACTTCCTTTTCAGTTCTGGTTGCTGTCACAACTACTTCTGGAAGAGTTTCCTTTTCTCTAGCTAAAACTTCTTCGCTTATAAGTGACATTAGCGACAAACTAAGAACTATAAATTTTGCTTTCTTCATATCACCTCTCCTTAAGTGTTAATTTTTCAGAATATAATGACATATAGTATAACTAAATTAACAAAACTTGTCAATACCTTAATTTTTACCCTAATTTGCCGATAGGAGGATACAGAAAAGCTTAAAAGTCTCGTCTTTTCTTAAATTTTCTAACATTGTATAATATCACCCAGTAGGTGAAAATGGAAATTTTAAAAATTGAGGGTTACTTATGACAAACCAAACTCTTCTCCCTTTTGAATTAGGTCTTTCAAAGGAAGTAATTACACCAAGAAGTGGCCTTGCACTTTTCTCAGAATTCCTTAGAGCCTTTGGCGTAAAGGCCTTAGTTGAGACCTTGATGCCAAAGCCTGGTTCAAACAGAGGATACAGCCCCTGGCAATACATATAGCCAATACTACTTATGCTCTTAGGCGGAGGAGGGGGCGATGGGTTGCACAAAAACTGGACAGCTCGACTGTTAGGGTTTGTTTTCTGAAAACTCTCCTATGTGCCCTCCACTCTATCCCCAACCTCTCAATCACTCTACGAAAGGCCTTAGATTTAAATTCAGAGCAATAGTACCTACTACCTTCGGTGCACCATATTTCCCAAATATACGCTCTAAATGCACCGCTATCTATCTCCTTGATCCGTTAAACTAAAATCAACCAAGGCTGGAAAAAGATAAATAAAAAGGCTATTTTCCTATATCCATAGGGGATATTCCAGAGCTAAAGCCCCTATCTCCTAACCTTATTTACCTTTGTTTTTTGTTAATAGATAGTTATATTTCAAGCTCTTTGCATGCTGGCAACTTTTTTAGCCTTGAGTTTTCAGTTTCAAGAGCTTTTAATCTTTTGAGAGGCTCAAGCAAATAGGCCTTTGTATTTTGGTTTCTGCGTGTCAGAGAGTTTGTTCGGAGATGCCGTATAATCTCTAAGTAGCAGCGAAGGAGTTGTTTGGAAATTCTGCTTCAAAGGAGATAGAGGTGATTTAAGTTTTAGGTAAAGCCCTGATATTGAATTTGTCCAAAAAAGGGGAGAGATACAATCCACGAGGAGCTTATGAGGTATTTGATATGGCACAATCTGGAGAGGGTG
>JBCNVC010000062.1:8579-8897 GCA_039630395.1 Candidatus Kryptonium sp.
GTCTAAAATCTTATGGATTCATACATTTATGTTGTAACTTTTTCTAAGTGTGATATTCTGATAACCAACTTACCAAGCTGGACTTCTCATCATGGAAAAGAGGGAAAAGATAATCATTCTGATGCCGATTTCAGATTTGAGTAAACAGGTTATAAAAGTTGTATCCGGATACTTCAATGAGGTCTTATTTTTCAGCCGCGGAAGAGATGTTGAAGACTATTTAAGTGCTACGGAAACTCTCCCCAAGATTATAATTGGGGATTGCATACTTGAAGATCAGAGTTTTGTTGACTTTATGAGGAAAATACCTCTTGAGAT
>JBCNVC010000063.1:0-3289 GCA_039630395.1 Candidatus Kryptonium sp.
GCTTAAACTCAAGTTTCAATGTTTCCTAAATTTAAGATATAGAACACTATGCGAAAAAGCAAGGAGCTTAAAACCGGCAAAAGATGTAAATTTTTGGAGGCAGGGTTTTCAAGCTAAATTTCCCTTGACTTTAATTCAAGAAATCTTTACTTTAATATCGGTGGTAATTTGAAATAGATTTTTCCCGTGCCAAAATTCTGGGGGCTGCAAACGATTCCCTCCCCCTCCTGATTTGCAGTCCTTAAACTGATGGCGCCCGGGAGATTTAATATCTTTTAAACTCAAAACAAAAATATGGAGGTGCCAAAATGAAGAGGGTAGTAATAATCTTCATTTCGGTTTCCCTTTACTTTGTTCAATTCCTCCTTTCTCAAAATTTAGTTCCTGTAAATTACTCTAACATTTACGGTTTTGAACCAAACATGGGACAAATTGGGGATCTTAAAGATGAAAAAATTAAAGAAATTCTCTTCTTCACAAAGCACAATGGAATTGATATTTTCGTTCATTCAAGTGGAGTTAGCTATGTTATTAAAAGTATTGAGAAAAAGAATGATACAAAGAAAGAAAAACTCGCGCATTTTTCCTCGTTTGACAGGTTTAGAGAAGAAAGTAAAATTTCATGGGCAAAAGTTGATTTGCGTTTCCTTGAAGCTGAAGTAAAACCTCAAAACATTGAATATAGTGACCCATTGCCAGGTTATACAAATTATTACCTTGCTCACTGTCCTGACGGAATTTTGTTTGTCCCAAGTTATAAAGTTGTGAGAATTAATAATGTTTACCCCGGAATTGATTGGATATGGAAGATCGGCGAAGATGGATTGATCCATCATGAATTTGAGGTTGAACCTTATGCAAGCGTTGAAAAAATAAAATTTGAAGCAAAATTTGCCCAAGTGTGTTTAGACGATAACGGGAAAAGTGTAAAGTTTTCAACTCCAATTGGCGAAATAAAGGATGGCGAAGTATCCGCTTGGAATGACTTAGGCAAAGTTGAAGCATCATATGTAATTAACGATGGAATAGAAGAAACTAAAATTATAAGCTTTGATCTGAAAAATTACATGCCCAAAGGCAAACTTATAATTGACCCGCCCCTTGCAAGAGTATGGGCAACTTATTATGGGGGAAATAACGCAGACGCAGGCTATTCAATCACGGTGGATGTAAACGGAAATGTATATATAACAGGAGAAACAGATGGTTTATTTCCACTGTATAACCCGGGAGAGGGTGCATATTATCAAGGTAGCAGTTCTATGTGGGAAATTTTTATACTTAAATTTAACAATGTTGGTGTAAGACAATGGGCTACTTATTACGGGGGCAGTTGGTACGATCATGGATATTCAATTGCTACAGATGCAAATGGAAATGTATTTATAACCGGCAAAACTCAATCATCAAATTTTCCATTGCAAGATTCTAGCGGTGGTGCTTATTATCAAAGCACTTTGGGTGGTGACTATGATGCTTTCATTTTGAAATTTAACAATTTAGGGGTTAGACAGTGGGCTACTTACTATGGCGGTAGCAGTGAAGATATTGGTTATTCTATTGCGACAGATCCAAACGGAAATATCTTTGTGACAGGAGCAACTAAATCAACGGACTTCCCGCGATATGATCCAGGTGGAGGTGCTTATTATCAAGATAGTAAAGGTGATGGTGGCACAACCTACAGTGATATCTTCATTTTAAAATTCAGCAATTCAGGACAAAGATTGTGGGCTACATATTATGGAGGAAATAGTTATGAAATTGGTTATTCTATTGCAACAGATGCAAACGGAAATGTGTTCGTAACAGGTGTGACAAATTCATTTTCTGGTTTTTCATTATATGATCCTGGTGGAGGTGCTTATTATCAAACCGATACCAACGGTGATGACGCTTTTATACTCAAATTTAACAATTCGGGCGTTAGATTATGGGCTACTCGTTTTACTGGTACTGGCGCAGCTGGTGGAGCAGACGAAGCTCGCTCTATAACGATAGATCCAAATGGAAATGTATTAATCACAGGAACTACCACTTCAGGGAACTTTCCAATTCATAACCCTGGCGGAGGTGCTTATGTTCAAGGTGGAACCACAAATGTTTACTCACACGCTTTTATAGCAAAATTTAGCAATTCAGGACAACAACTTTGGACCACCTGTTACGGTGGACACTATCGTGAAATTGGGCATTCTATCGCAACTGATAGCAGAGGAAATATATATGTAGTCGGTGAAACACACTCAAGTGATCTTCCAACATATAATCCTGGTGGAAATGTTTACTTTCAAGGAAATTTAGCTGGTAATTAAAACGCTTTCATCTTAAAATTCAGCAGTTCAGGTGTAAGATTGTTGGCTACTTATTACGGAGGAGATGACTATCAATATGGTTATTCTATTGCGACAGATGCAAACGGCAGCGTGTTTGTGACAGGAAAAACCAAATCCTCAAATTTCCCGACATATAATCCTGGTGGAGATGTCTATTATCAAGGAAGTAGAAGTGGATACGATTATGATGCTTTTGTTTTGAAATTCTTTGGCTCAATAAATAGAACCACAGCTGCTACCTATTGGTCAAATACAAGTTCCTGGAGTTCTGGTGAAATCCCAGATCGCAACTCGGATGTTGATATTAACCATAATATGAATCTTGATCAAAACGCTGAATGTTACAGTTTAAAATTCAACAACGGGAAAATTACAACTGGAAATTATTCTATTAAAGTTTTTTCAGGGGAAGTTCAAGGTGCAGGTGCTGGCAAGTTTGTAGATGGCACTCTTATTTATCCTGTGTTAACAACTGGCTCAAAAAGATGGGAAACTGGACAAGGAACAGACTACATACCTCTGACAATAAACTTTTCATCTCTTACCGGCTCGGGTGATGTTAGTGTGTCTGTACTTGATAGGTATAATGTAACTCCCGGATCAGGAGTTGGTTCTAACAAGGTATTAAGAAGGTTTTATAGAATAAATCAAAGTGGTTTAACATCATTCAATGCCAATTTGGAATTAAGCTACACTGATTCAGATGTTTCAGAGCAAGGCATCACAGATGAGAGTTCTCTTCGCGTATTTCAATGGGATGGAACACAATGGAGAGAGTTAAATGTAACATCAAGAGACATAAACAACAACAAAATAACTGTTTCTGGGGTCACATCATTTTCAGATTTTGTAATTTCATCAACTGGAGATGCACCGCTACCTGTTAAGGTAAAGTCAGTGATGGCAAAAGTAAGTGGAGGTAAAGTCAAACTAATTATAGAAACAGCAACTGA
>JBCNVC010000063.1:3385-5101 GCA_039630395.1 Candidatus Kryptonium sp.
ACCGCTACCTGTTAAGGTAAAGTCAGTGATGGCAAAAGTAAGTGGAGGTAAAGTCAAACTAATTATAGAAACAGCAACTGAGGAAGAGGGACTTATAGGTTTTAGAATTTACAAAGGAGAAAGTCCAGATGTTTTCTCAATTGTTGGAACTTATGAAAATGATATAAGACTGAGAGCAAAAGGAACGAGTGGATTTGGCTCTGTTTATGAATGGGAGGATTTCCAAATTGAGAATGGTAAGAGATACTTTTATAGAGTTTCCGCGGTTAGCAGAGATGGTGAAAGAATGATTGATAAAGTTATAGAAGTCAATGTTGATGTGCCGAAGAAATTCGCACTTTATCAAAATTATCCAAACCCCTTTAATCCGACAACGACTATAGAATTTGACATCGCAAAAGATGCACATGTTAAACTTGAGATATTTAATTTAAGTGGAGAAAAAGTAAGCGAGATAATAAACAAAAAATTAGAAGCGGGGCGTTACAGCATCGTTGTTGATTTCAGCAATATGCCAAGTGGGATATATTTTTACAAGTTGATAGCGGACGAGTTTGTTGAAGTAAAGCGAATGGTTTTCCTCAAATGATGTGGTAGGGCAGGCTTTAAAGCCTGCCCGTGCTGTTTTGAGCAGAAATCTTTCCGACAGAAAACAATTCAAAAAAACTCTCATATCTTCTCCACGCCAGACCGAAAATAATTCATCAGAAAGTTTGATAATTTTTTCTAAAATTTTTATCTTTTAAACTAGTAAAATTAACTTGGAAAGCAATGCGACTTAAAGATAAAGTTGCAATTATAACTGGTGCATCTCGCGGGCTTGGTAAAGCAATAGCTCAAAGGTTCATCCTTGAAGGGGCATATATAGCAATATGTTCAAAAACGGATAGTATTTTCGCGTCCTTAGATTTAATTAAAACGCACTGCTCAAAATGTTATGTGGCGAAAGTAGATGTCAGCAATTACTTAGAAGTTAAAGAATTTGTTGAGGAAGTTTACAATAGATTTGGGCGAATAGATATACTTGTAAACAACGCAGCGATCCTTGGGGAAAGAAAGGAAATTTTTGATTATCCAATTGATATTTGGGAAAATGTGATCAATGTCAACCTAAATGGTGTTTTTTACTTCACGCGTGAAGTTTTAAAGTATATGATACCTCAAGGGAGCGGAAGCATAATTATGGTAAGTTCAAGCGTTGGACGAAAAGGTAGAGCGAAATGGGGTGCCTACGCTGTTTCAAAATTTGGCGTTGAAGGACTAACTCAAATTCTCGCAGATGAATTAAAGGATACCAAAATAAAAGTTAACTCCGTAAACCCGGGATCGATCGCAACAAGAATGAGAAAAGAAGCATATCCAAACGAAGATCGATCAAAGCTAAAAAAACCAGAAGATGTTGTTGATATATTCGTTTATCTTGCATCGGATGAATCGGATGGGATCACGGGAATGCAATTTGATGCACAAAATTTCAAATTAAGTGAGGTTCAGAAATGAAAAGAAAATTACTCTTTCTTTTACTTGTAATCCTGTTTTATTCCTGCTTTCATACGAGGACGACATCTCCAAATATTGAAGAAGGTGACATTTACGCTCATTTAAAATATTTAGCATCGGATGAGCTTGAAGGGAGAAGATCTGGAACGAAAGGAGCAGAACTTGCCAGCGATTACATAGCAAAACAATTTAAAAAATTTGGACTTAAACCTGCTG
>JBCNVC010000063.1:5198-8777 GCA_039630395.1 Candidatus Kryptonium sp.
ACGATCTGGAACGAAAGGAGCAGAACTTGCCAGCGATTACATAGCAAAACAATTTAAAAAATTTGGACTTAAACCTGCTGGAGATAGAGGAACTTACTTTCAATATTTTGATTTCATCAGCGACGCCAAGATGGGTGATTCAAACTTTGTGAGCTTTAAGATAAATGACAATGTTATAAAATTAAACTTCAAATCTGACTTCGTCCCACTCCCATTTAGCGAGGTTGGTAAAATAAAAAGCGATGTTGTCTTCGCTGGCTATGGAATAACCGCACCAGAGCAAAATTATGATGATTACTCAGGGATTGATGTTAAGGGTAAAATTGTGATCGTTTTAAAGGGAACGCCAGATGGATATAAACCACACTCACCATTTGAAAGATATCTATCATTGAGATACAAAGTAAGCAATGCCCAATCAAAAGGCGCAGTCGGAATAATTTTAGTTGATCCATTTTCTGAAAAATTTGAAAAATTTAGGTATGATTATTCTGCCGGAAAAGCAGGGATCGTTGCTGTTGAAGTTAAAAACAGTTTAATAGATAACTTGCTCAAAACTTGCGGATATGATTTTAAACTTTACGACATTGTTAAAAGAATTTACGATTCAATGAAACCAAACTCATTCGTTGTAAATAATTTAAGTGCTGAGATTCAAACAGATGTCCGCTACATCAAATCAAAAGTCGCAAATGTCATCGGATATATTGAAGGTTCAAACCCAGAGTTAAAAAACGAATACATCATCATAGGAGCACACTACGATCATCTCGGTTGGGGCGGTCAAGGATCACTTATCCCAGATACAGTTGCAATCCACAATGGAGCAGATGATAACGCTTCTGGAACATCTGGATTACTTGAACTTGCAGAATACTTCTCAAACAATAGAAAGAAACTAAATAGAACTCTCGTTTTCATTGCCTTTACAGCCGAAGAAGAAGGAACGATTGGCTCCGGATATTATGTGAAAAATCCCTCTTTCCCGCTTGAAAAAACGATCGCGATGATAAATATGGACATGATCGGAAGACTAAAGGATGATAAATTAACGATATACGGCGTTGGAACTTCGCCTGTTTGGAATAGTATAATTGAGAGCTTAAATTCAGAATTCAAGTTTAATTTAAACCTTGTCAAGGATGGATACGGTCCAAGCGACCATGCGCAGTTCTATTCAAAAAATATCCCCGTGCTTCACTTTTTCACAGGTATACACACGGATTATCACAAACCAAGCGACGACTATGATAAAATAAATTATCAAGGGCAAAAAAGAATTTTAGATTTCATCAATAAGTTAATTTTTGAACTTGACAAAAGAAAAGAAAAACCACAATTTGTAAAAGTTGAGACACCACAAAGAACACCAAGAGGATTCAGGGTGACACTTGGAATAGTTCCTGACTATTCCGAAGAAGTTCAAGGAATGAAAGTTGGCGATGTCCGTCCTGGGGCACCTGCTGATAAAGCTGGAATTAAACCGGGAGATGTGATAATAAAAATGGGTAATGTTGAAATAAAAAATGTTTACGATTACACATATGCTCTTGGTGACTTTAATCCAGGGGACGAAGTTGAAATTGTCGTGTTAAGAGGCAAAGAAAAGTTAAGTTTCAAAGTGAAATTTGAAGAACGAAAATAAAATCATAAGGAGATAAAAATGAACCCTGAAGCAAAGAAGAAAGCACTGCGAATGATAACTTACGGGCTTTATGTTTTGACTTCAAAATTTGAAGATAGATATTCCGCCGGCACTGTCAATTGGTTAAGCCAAGCGTCTTTTGAACCTCCACTTGTAATGGTTGGAGTAAGACGTGATTCGGGATTACATCAAACGATTTCGGAAAGTGGTGTTTTTGCGGTGAATATCCTCGCTTCCGATCAAAAAGATATAGCCTCTGCATTTTTTAAGCCCACAACTGTTGATGGTGATAAAATAAATGGTTACAAATTTGAATTGGGTGAAACTGGTTCGCCCTTGCTAGTTGATCTACCGGCATTTTTCGAATGTAAAGTCGTTGATAAAGTTGAAAAAGGTGATCATACGATCTTCGTTGGTGAAGTTATCAACGCTGGCGTAAGAAGTGAAGCGAAACCACTTGTTATGTGGGACACCGGTTGGTTCTATGGAGGATAAAACAAAACAAAAAAAACGGAGGGTACAACAATGAGGACAGTAGGCGATCTTGTCAAAAACAAGCCTCTTTATTTTGTGAAAAGTGGCGTTACAGTGCTTGAAGCCGTAAAGATTATGGCAGAGAAAGATATCGGTGCTGTGCCGGTGCTTTCCGAAGAGGGTAAACTAATCGGAATTTTCTCCGAGCGTGATCTCCTCAAAAGAGTCGTGGTAAACGGATTAGATCCAAATACTACGAAAATTGATGATGTCATGACTCGTGAGCTCATGATCGCACTTGATGACGAATCATATGAAGAATGTCTTGCAAAAATGAAAAAAGCCGGGATAAGACACCTACCTGTGATAGATAAAAATAACAACTTGCTTGGAATTGTTTCACTTCGCGATCTTATGGATATCTCACTTGATGAGAAAACTGAGAGAATTGAAATGCTCCATGTTGACATTTATTATAGACCACCGTTTGAAGAAAACAAATAAAAACAAAAAAGGAGAAAAGATTGCCCATCGTCAAATTTGAACGTGAAGGTAGAAGCATTGAAGTTCCAAAAGGTTCAAACTTAAGAAAGGTAGCTTTAAAAGCAGGGATCAATGTTTATAAAGGGATCAACCAAGCTTTAAACTGTCAAGGGCATGGGCTTTGCGGAACTTGTAGAGTTGAAATAATCCAAGGCGATAAAAATGTTAACTCAAAAACTCCAAAAGAGGAATGGGTCTTAAAAGGGAAATTTTTAATTGCCCATAAAGTTAAACCAAATCTTCGGCTTTCCTGCCAAGTTAAAGTTGAAGATGACATAGTCGTCCTCACGATGCCAGATTATGAAATTGACAAAGGGGAAACAATGGAAAGAATTAAAACTTTTGCTATAGCATCTTTCTTCACTTTGCTCTTCCTTGCTGGACTTGGACTTATAGTGCTTGATTTTCTTGGGAAATTTTAAAAACATAAGAGATCATAAAAATTGAAAATTTTACTCACGGGTGGGAGTGGTTTCCTCGGTTGGAACTTTTGCAAGACATTGAGATTTAAACACGAGATAACAGCTTTGTATCTTAACCACGAACTATTCCTTGAAAAATGTCAATTTCTTAAAATTGACATTAGAAACTACGCTGATGTTCTTGAAATAGTCAGAAAAATACAACCTGATGTCATTGTTCACACCGCAGCGATAACAAGCGTTCAACTTTGCGATCAAGATCGCGATCTTGCTTATTCAGTTAATGTTGAAGGAACGAAAAATTTGATTGACGCCGGAGCTAAAGTCAACGCTAAATTTATCTACATCTCCACTGACTTAGTTTATAGCGGTGATGGAAGCTTCTTTACGGAAGATACACCTCCAGATCCTAAAAGTTATTACGCCCAAACTAAACTTGAGGGTGAGGAAATAGTAAAACAGTATGATAACTACATAATCCTTCGCCTTGCTCTT
>JBCNVC010000064.1:0-8487 GCA_039630395.1 Candidatus Kryptonium sp.
TAATGTTACGGTTGAGCAATTCTTGAACGCTGAACCTAAAATCATAGCAAGCGTTAACAATTTTGGAAGCGATTTAAATTATAATGCCTATTCAATTGACGAAGTCTTGCCACTTGATTATATGTTATACCAAAACTATCCAAATCCATTTAATCCTGGAACGGAGATAAAATTTGATATCCCCGAATATTCCTCTGTTAAAATAATAGTTTGGAATGTGTTGGGGCAGAAAGTAAAAACGCTTGTTGAGGCAAATCTTGATCCTGGTAGAAAGACAGTTAGATGGGACGGTAGAGATGATCAGGGTAACTTTGTTGGTTCAGGGGTTTACTTCTACACTATGTATGCGAAATCACTTGATAGTGACAGAGAATTCACCATGACAAGGAAAGCGATATTAATTAAGTAATTTTGATGCTCTTTCACTTTTTCTGATTCATTTAAAACCTGTCACCTCCCCCAGTGGTGGGGGAGGTTTTTTATTTTTTAATCATTTCCTCATTCAACGGCATACCTTTAAAATTAACAAGGGGGATTAATTTTTGTTTTTTTAAAATTTTTTTTAAATTAAAAAACCCTTTGAAAACAAAAGGCAGTTGTGGTTTAAAATGTATAGCGTCCTTGTTGCAATTGAAATAATAGTTGGAATCCTTTTGATAATTGCTGTTTTGCTTCAGGCAGGAAGAGGAGGTGGACTTGCTGGAGCGTTTGGTGGTGCAGGTTTCGGAACTGTTTTCGGAATTAGAAGGACAGCTGATTTCTTAAGCAAAGCGACGATAACTTTAGGAGCAATTTTTCTCTTACTTGCAGTTATAATCAATCTTTTCTTTCTTCCAGGCAAAACACCTGAAAGTGTTCGTGAGAGCATAATTCAACAAAGGGCGAAATCAGTTCCACCAGTTACTGTTCCTGGACCTCAGCCCAATCAATCTCAACCCGCGGCAATTCCGCAGGAGCAGAAGTAATGACTAACTTAAGAACTTGGTGGATTAAATTAAATTTTTACGATTTGATATTATTTAAAAGTAAGTTAAGGTGAAAATTTGTCTCTTATGAAGGGGCATTTACTCAATGTTATTAGTGGAGCACTTGAATTTTTATATGTTCTTTTACCAGTTCTTTCACTGGTGGCTTTGGCTTATAAATTCACTATTGAAACAGGAAAAAGAACAGGTTCTTCACTTTTACTTTTCGCCGCCATTTTCTATTTGATTAGGAGTTTATGAATCGTTTTACATTACTATAAGATTTGGGGTTATAACAAGTGGTAAACTTATTTTCCTTTTTCCTTCAAGTAAAAGAACTTCTTGAGTCTGAGGGATTTAAGGTTTATGTAGCATCTAATGGAATTGAAGGAGTTGAAATTTATAAAAAACATAAAAATGAAATTGATCTCATTATTCTTGATCTAAACATGCCGAAGATGAGCGGGAAGGAAACCTTAGCTCAACTTCTTTTGATAAATCCGAATGTTAAAGTTATAATCGCGACAGGATACATAACTGAATCAGAAAAAGAAGAAATAAAGGGTGTGGCAGGTTTTATCGAAAAACCTTTTGATTTAAGTAAACTCATCAAAATGATAGCCGAAATCCTTGAATAAAGGAGGGTGCTGAAAGGTTTATTAGGTAGTGTTGGAAAATCTTTTGATTTTTACTATATTTGAAGGAGAAAATTTTTAAAAATTAATTCTTCCAAGAACATGTTAAAAACAAGGTCGCTTTTAGTTTTAGCAGTATTCGCAGTTATTTTAATTTATCTTTCCACAACTGGATTTCAATGTGCAAGTCCTGAAGTTACTGGGGCAAAGGTCTATATGCAAAGACAAGATTGGGTGAATGCTGAAAAGCAACTGTTAAAAGAGGTTGAGAATAATCCTAAAAATGATGAGGCATGGTTTTTGCTTGGATATGTTAGAGGAGAGCAAAAGAACTATAAGGGAATGGTTGAGGCATTCAATAAGTCACTTGAGATTTCTAACAGATTTGAAAAGGATATTAACAATTTCAAACTTAAATACTGGGTTGATAATTTTAACGCTGGTGTAGCTTATTTCACAAGATTTAACAATAATCGGGACTCAGTTGTTTATATTGAAAAGGCAATTCAATCATTTAAAACTTGCACTGAGATAATCCCAGATAGTGGAGCAGCTTACAAGAATCTTGCTTACAGTTATCTTTCAAAGGGTGATATTGATCCAGCAGTTGAGCCACTTAAGAAAGCAATTCAACTTTCAAATGAGCAAGACATTGATGCAATGAAAATGCTTGGGAAAATTTATTATGATTATGCAGCAAGGCATACGATGAAGTTTGATGATCCAGCGAATAAGCGTGAGATAAGAGTTGGAATGAAAAAAAGCGATGTTCAAAGTGCACTTGGAGCGCCGGATATTGTTGACAAACCTCAACCGCAACCTCAGCCACAACCACAAACGAAAGGCAGAAGGCAAACAAAGCCGGTACCACCACAGCCACCACAACCTGAAAAATGGAGATATTCAAAATTTGGTTTGACTCTTGAATTTGAGGGTGATATCGTAAAGAAGATTGATTTTAAAGGTGAAAAATACGAGGAAGGTAGCGTAACAGTTGCGCTTGATTCAACAGAATTTTATGCAGCAAGAGAATGGTATGACAAGTCAATTGAGGTATTTAACAAGGTTAGAAATCTTGTTCCTTCCGATGAAGAAACTCTTGCTTTTCTATCAAATGCTTATATAAACGCTGGAAGAAGCGAAGAAGCACTTGAAGCGTTCCGAACATCTGCCGAAGCTCAACCTGGAAATAAATATTTCCGTTATAATTACGGCGTTCTTCTTCTCAGAGCTGAGCAATTTGAAGATGCTATAAGGGAGTTTAAAGCTGCCGTTGATATTGATCCGAATTATAAAGAAGCAATTTATAACCTTGGCGCAGCGTATGTAAACTGGGGAGTTAAGTTGAAACAGCAGGCTGAAGATCTTGCTTTGAGGCAAAACTTAGAAGAACAGGCAAAGTATGAAGAGATGTCAAAGGATAAGTTTAGACAGGCACTTCCATATCTTGAAAGGTTGACAGAAATTGATCCGAATGATATCTTCATTTGGGAACTCATCGGGAAAATTTATGCAAATCTTGGTGAAGTTGAAAAGGCACAGCGTGCTTTTGAGAAAGCAGACGAGTTGAGGAATAGAAAATAACTAATTTTTAAAGAGGGAAAAGGCAGGCAAAGTTTTTTGCCTGCCTTTTTTATTTACAAAAAACCAAGGGTGGAGAAATGGGCTTTTCAACTGATGCAATTCACTTCGGGCAAAAACCTGATAAAGAATCTTTTTCGGTCATACCTCCAATTTATCCTGCAACAACATATGCTAGAAAGTTTGAGGATGAAAATCCACCTTATGTTTATTCAAGGACACAGAATCCAAATCGTAAAATGCTTGAGGAAAATATCGCGAAGCTTGAAAATGGAAAATATGCTTTCGCTTTTTCATCTGGCGTTGCTGCTGTAACAGCTGTCATGCAACTTTTAAAACCAGGAGATCATGTAGTAACCACGAAGAACATCTACGGGGGAACTTTGAGAGTTTTCAAAGAGATGCAAAAATGGGGACTTAAATTTTCTTTCGTTGATATGACAAGAATAGAAAATATTGAAAGTTCAATTCGGAACGAAACAAAGATGATATTTGCTGAAACTCCTTCAAATCCACTGCTTTATCTTACAGACTTAAAGAGACTTTCGGAACTTCGTGATTCAATAAATAAAGAGATTTTAATTGCAGTTGACAATACATTTATGACCCCGTATCTACAAAGACCACTTGAACTTGGTTGTGATATAGTTATTCACAGTAGCACGAAATTTTTGAATGGTCATAGTGATGTTGTTGGAGGGATTGTTGTGATAAATAGAGAAGAATTACGAAAGCCATTGTGGTATATTCAGCGAGCGTTTGGAGCGGTTCCGAGCCCGTTTGATTGCTGGCTTCTTTTAAGGTCAATAAAAACACTTGCTGTTAGGATGAAGCAACATTGCTATAATGCGAAAAGGGTTGCGATTTTCCTTGCCTCGCATCCAAAAGTTGAAAGAGTTTTCTATCCTGGTCTTCCTTCACATCCACAATATGAGCTTGCGCAGTCGCAGATGAAAGATTTTGGAGGCATAGTCACAATTGACCTTGGATCAATTGAAAATGTCAGAAAATTTCTTGATGCTTTAAAAATATTCACACTTGCTGAATCACTTGGGGGTGTTGAAAGTTTGGTAAACCATTCTTGGAGCATGAGTCACTCAGCTGTGCCTGATGATGAAAAAAGGGAGCTTGGTTTGACGGAGGGAATTTTAAGATTATCTGTTGGAATAGAAGATGTTGAGGATTTGATTTCGGATATAGAGCAGGCTCTTGATAAAATTTGAAACTGCTTTGCTCATCACACCGTCAAATTTCTAAAAAGTTAGGAGCATTGTAAAATGCGAAATCCCAAGGTCGTCTTTATTATCCTTCTTTCTATTTTCTTACTTTTTGCCCAATCTTTAGCTCAACGTCCGAGATTTTATTATAAATCTCCAACTCCACCGCCAGAACATCAAACAAGGGAAAGAACTTACGATGTTTTGCATATAAAAATTGAAGTTAAACTTGATGAGAAGCGAAAAATTGTTGACGGAAAAGTCACAACGAAATTTGTTCCACTTCGTCCTGAATTTAAAGTTTTTGAGCTTGACGCAGCTGAAATGAGAATAAAAAAAGTTTACTTTATAGATGGAAAGCCACTTAATTTTAACTTTGATTCTCTTGCAAGGAAATTAAAAATTTATCTTGATCAAGCATATACTTTTAGGGACACGCTTGCGATCGTAGTTGAATATCTTGTTTCAAATCCGCGCAAAGGTTTATATTTTGTTCAGCCTGATTCAGCGTATCCAAACAAACCATATCAAATTTGGTCTCAAGGTCAACCTGAAGATAATCGTTATTGGTTCCCTTGCTATGATTTCCCAAATGATAAGTCAACAAGTGAAGTTATTGCAACTGTTAATAAAAATTTCGTAGTTGTTTCAAATGGAAAGCTACTTTCTGTCAAAGAAGATAGAAAGCAAGGTTTGAAGACATATCACTGGTTTATGGACAAGCCTCATTCAAGTTATTTAATTTCAATTGTTGCGGGTGAGTATGTTAAGCTTCAAGATTATTATCTTGACATCCCGCTTGAGTATTATGTTTACAAATCAAATGTAAAATATGCTCATCTTTCATTTGAGAAAACGCCCGATATGATGAAATTCTTTTCTGAAAAAATCGGTTATAAGTATCCATACAACAAATATGCTCAAACCATAGTTGAAGATTTTCTTTATGGAGGGATGGAGAATATAACGGCGACAACCCTCACAAGTTCAACGATTCATGATGAGAGGGCACATCTTGATGTTTCAAGTGATGGACTTGTAGCACATGAGTTAGTTCATCAGTGGTGGGGCAATCTTTTAACATGCAGAAGTTGGGAACATGCATGGTTGAACGAAGGATTTGCCACTTATTTTACTTCGCTTTATTTTGAACATTCAAGAGGCAAAGATGAATTCCAATACAGTGTTTACAATATGCAAAGAACCGCAAAATTTGCTGATATGAGCGATAAAAGACCGACTGTGTGGAATAGATATTTTGATCCAACCGATCTTTTTGGTCCCCATATTTATCAGCGTGGTGGTTCAGTTCTTCACATGATAAGATTTATACTTGGCGATGAACTTTTCTGGAAAGCGATGAATTACTATGCGAAAAGATATGAATATCAAAATGTTGAAACTGAAGATTTAAGAGTTGCAATAGAAGAAGCGACAGGTTATAACTTGAAATGGTTTTTTGAGCAGTGGCTTTACAAAGCTGGATATCCAGTTTTTGTGGTAAGTTATACTTACAACGAAACGAGCAAATTGCTTACTTTGACTGTTGAACAAATTCATCAGGCAGATTCGCTTACGCCGGATGTTTTCAAGACCCCTGTTGATATTGAGATAACAACAAATTCAGGAACTCAAATTCATAGGGTTTTTATTGATAAGAGAAAGCAAAGCTTTGAGTTCAAGGTTGATAGTAAGCCCTTGATGGTTCTATTTGACAAAGGAAATTGGATTTTAAAGGATCTGTTTTTTGACAAACCGAAAGATGAATTAATTTATCAAGCGTTGAACGCAACAGAAATGATAGATAGATTGTGGGCGGTGCAAGAACTTGGGAAAATTTTGGATGAGGATGGAGTTGTGGAAGTTTTAAAGAAAATCGCTAAAAGCGATGAATTTTACGCAGTAAGGCAGGAAGCCATAACCAATCTTGGAAAATTAAAAGATGAAAGCACAGCGCGATTTTTGATCGAAATTTTTAAAAATGAGCAAAATTCAAGAGTTAGAAGAAGTATAGTTGAGGTTTTAAAAGATTTTAAATTTGATTTCGTTGCGAAGTTTCTGAGCGAAGTTATAAAAACCGATAGAAGCTATTATGTTATTGCATCTGCTGTAAATTCTCTCGCTTTAATTGATTCTGTAAACAAATTGGAAATTATAAAGAGTGCCCTTGCAATGGATTCACATCAAGAAATCATAAGAACGACCGCTTTACGAAGGTTAGCTGATTTTAAGAACACGAAGTACGAAAAGGAGGCAATTGAAATTCTTAAAAGATATTCAAAGCGTGGCAATCATCCGTCGGTTATGATGGCTTCAATTTCAACGCTTTCAAATTTTGCTGATAAAGATAAGAGCATAAAAGATTTTATTTTTGGAATGGTTGATATTCCCGAGTTTTTTGTTAGAATGGTCATTTATAACATTCTCGGTAGTATAGGGGACGAAGAAGTTTTAAAGTATTTGAGAACAGCGGAGAAGAAAGAGGTTGACGGTAGAATGTTGCAAGCAATATGGGATGCGATCGCAAGGTTGGAGAATAGATTACAAGGAGAATAGCAAAAATGTTTTCAAGACCTTGGTTTGTTAGAAAGCTCAGGACTATGTAATGAAAAATTTGTTTTGGTTTAACCGAGTTATTATTTTTTAAGAGGTTTTTGAAACCTCAATCAGTAATAAATATGCCCAAACTTGGCAAAACATTTAAAATGACATCTACCGCTCGGAAGGAAATAGAAAAAATAATTGATGAACGGGTAAAGGAGGTATATGTTACGAAAGATGATTTTAATGAATTAAAGGAGATAGTTAAGCAACTTGGTGAAGCGCAGGTAAATCTTACAATTCGGGTTAGTGAGCTTGCAGAGGCACAGAGAAAAACGGAAGAGAGATTAAATACGCTTGCATTAAGATTTGATGAACTTACTCAAAAGGTCAGTGCGCTTGCTGAAGCACAAAGGAAAACGGAAGAAAGGTTAAATTCACTTGCGCAAAGATTTGAGGAGCTTACCCAAAGAGTTGACAATCTCGCACAAAGGTTAGATGAACTTACACAAAGAGTTGATGTTCTTACTCAAAGGGTTGACGATCTCACGCAAAGGTTAGATGAGCTTACACAAAGGGTTGATGAACTCACGCAGAGAGTTAATGCACTTGCCGAGGCGCAGATAAAGATAGAAGAAAGATTAAATTCACTTGCGCAAAGATTTGAAGAACTTACACAAAGGGTTGATGATCTCGCGCAAAGGTTAGATGAGCTTACACAAAGAGTTGATACGCTTGCAGAAGCACAGAGAAAAACAGAAGAAAGATTGAATTCACTTGCGTTAAGAGTTGATGAACTTACACAAAGGGTTGATGCGTTAGCGGAAGCCCAGAGAAAAAGTGAGGAGCGGATAAATTGGCTTACTCAAAAAATTGGAGAGCTTACGGATGACATAAGAGCACTTACAAATGAGATGAGAGATATGAGAAGAAGATTTGGAGAATTGTCCGATTCAATTGGTTTTGGTCTTGAAGATAGAGCCTACAAGGTTTTGCCGAAGCTTTTGAAGAGAGATTACGGTATTGATATCAAAAAGATTTTAATAAGAAGGTTCATCAAGGATAAATACGGGAAAGATATTGAAGTTAACATATTTGCTCATGCTGAAAAAGACGGACAGGAGATAACAATCATCGGTGAATGCAAAAGCCAACTCTCAAAAAATGATGTTGAAAACTTTATAGAATATCGGCTTAAAAGATTTGAAGGAGTTTATCCGAACATATTCCCTCTTGTGATCACATATATGGAAAGCGAACCTGGGGTTGAGGAATTTGTAAAGCAAAAGGAGATAGCAATTTATTTTTCATACGAGCTCGATTAAATTGCTTTTTGAAAATTTTAGCAGTGAGTTTTTATATAATTCTTTTGACCAGTGAATGTCTTGATTCTTTGAAAATTCGTTTTGGTTTACCAAATAGAAGGTATAATTTTGTCCAAGACGCCATAAATGGATTTTGAAAATTAAGTCGTTTGAATTAATTTAATTTTGCTTCAACTTTTCTTGGCAAAAATAAAATAGTGAGGAAAAGATGCTTAGACATCTA
>JBCNVC010000065.1:0-8307 GCA_039630395.1 Candidatus Kryptonium sp.
CTTGCCGACTCGTGGTTTGGAGAAGAAGCAAACATTGGTCGTGGTCGGGGTCGCACTGTTGAATCTCAAAAAGATACGACTCAAAAACCTTCAACTCTATCATTGAAAGATATCCTAAAAACATTGATAAAAACGCCATTTCTTGATTATGAAAATGTCCAAATAACATTTACTCAATCAAACTCAGCGATAAACACAGGTCTTTATGGCGAAAGACCTGGAATGGGAAATCTATGGTCATGGCTTCCATTTATGAGTGATAAAATTGAATATGGTCCATCTCTTTTATACCAACTTGGACTTGTTTCCGATCCAAATGGAAAGATTAAATTTACGCCGAAAAAAGGATTACCATTTTTCGGATTTGAGCAAACACCAGGATTAAGAGCTCCAAACGGAAACCTTGATGATAATTACACACAAAACAATAGAATTTCAATAACTACATCCCGTTCACTTTGGCAAGGCGCTTATCTTGACCTAAGCTGGAACATTGGATGGAATTATCAGAGAAATCAAAGAATTATAACCGATTCACTTGGGGTTCCAAAAGTCGTCTCATTTGCGAGCTTTGCATCAGTTAGTCGCTCGTTCTTCACGCTTCCGCCCGTTTTCATATTTAGTATTTTCAAAAGTGGGATGAAATCCGTTGCATCAATATATTCCGAGCTTAAACTTGATCCAAGAGATAAAAGAAGCGATGACGAAAAGCTTGCACAAGCGTTTGAAGAAGGTTTTGAAACCTTACCATTCTTGAGCAAACTCTTCGGTGGATTTTTCCCGAGAGTTAATTGGAGATTAAGATGGGATGGACTTGAAAAATTATCAATCTTCCAATCATTTGCAACGCGTGTTTCCTTTGAGCATGCATATACTTCCAACTTTGAAAAAAGATGGCGAAGCTTTATAGGTCAAGGACAAACATTTGAGGGCGAAAGAACCGGATACGATTTCAATCCGCTCATTGGACTTAACATTACCTTTAAGCCATTATGGCGAGGAAATCTAACAGGTGGTTTCAGATACATCACATCAACTAATTATGATCTTAACTTTTCCGCGAAAGCGATCGTTGAGACATTTAGAAGAGAAATTGCGATTAACTTTAATTATTCAAAGCGTGGTTTCAACTTACCGATTTTCGGGCTCTCGCTTAAAAACGATGTGGATATAACATTTACTTATTCATCATCCAAAAACTCAAGAAAGACATATCAAGCGAGAAATCTTTCCGAAGCGTTGCCGTTAGATGGAATTTTGAGGACAACGATGGAATTAAGATTCCGCTATATGTTAAGTACTCGCGTCACTGGTTCGCTATTTTATCGTATGACGAAATCTAAATCGGATTCAAGAAGCACATTCATACCCGGATCAACCATAAACGAAGTTGGAATTGATCTTAATATTTCAATTGGCGCGTAATCAAAAACAAATTTTCTAAAGCAATGGAAAAATTCTTGAATATTGAAAACATCAGAAGAACGAAGATAATTTGTACACTTGGTCCTGCTGTAAACACGATTGAAAAAATTGTTGAACTTATAAATGCTGGGATGGATGTAGCAAGATTAAATTTTTCCCACGGCGATTACGAGGAACATTCAAAGTTCATAAAATTGCTCAGAGAAGCTTCAAAGATAACTGGAAAACCGATCCCGCTAATTCAAGACCTCCAAGGACCTAAGATAAGAACTGGGAAATTAAAATCTGAACCGGTAGAACTTAAATCAGGAAAATTTGTTTACCTTTCCCCTGAACCAATTGAAGGTGATGGTGAAATAATTCCAATTCAATATGAATATCTTGCTGATGATCTTAAACCAGGTGATACAATCCTGCTTGATGATGGATTGATTGAACTTAAAGTTGTCTCAATTGAAAAGAAAAAAGTCAAGTGTGAAGTTGTAGACGGCGGAATTTTAAGATCACATAAAGGTGTCAATTTACCCGGTGTTGCTGTTCGCATTCCATCGCTTACCGAGAAAGATATTGAGGATTTAAAATTTGGGCTTGAAAATGGTGTAGACTATGTCGCGATGTCGTTCGTTAGAAAAAAAGAAGATATAGTTGAACTTCTGCATAAGATGGAAAGTTTAGGAAGGGTTGTACCAGTTATTGCAAAAATTGAAAAAGTTGAAGCGATTAAAGCAATAGATGATATAATTGAACTTGCAGATGCCATAATGGTTGCGAGAGGTGACCTTGGAGTTGAACTTCCGACAGAAGATGTCCCCGTTTTACAAAAAATGTTGATAAAAAAGGCAAACAAAGCCGGAAAACCAGTTATCACTGCAACACAAATGTTGGAGTCAATGGTTTCAAACCCAAGACCAACGCGTGCTGAAGCAACTGATGTCGCGAATGCTGTCCTCGATGGAACAGATGCAGTGATGCTAAGTAGTGAAACATCAATCGGTGAATTTCCTATTGATGCTGTTAAAGTTATGGATAAAATAATACGAACTACAGAAACCCAATATAGATTTTATGAACCAATTTTTGATTCAAATCTAAAACTAAAAGACGAGCTTGACGCAATAGGACGAGCCGCTTGCCTACTTGCTCAACAGCTAAATGCAAAAGCAATTGTCACAATAACACACACTGGTACAACCGCAAGAGCAATTTCAAAATACAGACCATCAGTTCCAATAATTGCCCTTACAGACAGCGATGAAGTCGTCAAACGATTAAACCTAATTTGGGGCGTAATTGGAATTAAACTTAAAGAAATTTCAGAAACGGATAAGACAATAGAAAGAGCAAAAATTCAATTGAGAGAAAGCAAAATTTTAAATAGCGGTGATCTTATAATCATGACCGCTGGTATTCCGCTATTTCAAAGAGGTTCAACAAATATGATCAAAGTTGAAAAAATTTAAAAACTAAATTTAAACGAAGATATGTCTGGAAAGGAAATCGCTGTTGTTCTCGTAAGTGGTGGACTTGACTCATGCGTTACAGTTGCAATTGCACACTCACTTGGTTATGAACTCGCCTTTTTACACCTAAACTATGGGCAAAGGACTGAAAAAAGAGAATTGAAAGCCTTTCACGATATAGCAGATTACTATAATGTGAAAAAAAGATTAGTTGTAAATGTTGAACACTTAAAATTAATTGGTGGCTCAAGTTTAACCGACGAAAGTATACCTGTTGAAATAGCTGACTTAAAACGAACTGCTATCCCCTCAAGCTATGTCCCATTTAGAAATGCCAACATTCTTTCAATCGCTGTTTCTTGGGCAGAAGTGATAAACGCTACGAAAATTTTCATCGGTGCAGTTGAGGAAGATTCCTCTGGTTATCCAGATTGTAGGAAAGAATTTTACAAAGCATTTAATGAAGTAATAAAATTAGGAACAAAAGCCGGAGCAGAGGGAAAATCAATTGAAATAGTTACCCCAGTAATAGACATGAAGAAAGTTGACATAGTCAAAAAAGGAGTTGAGCTTAATGCTCCGTTGCATTTGACCTGGAGTTGTTATCAAAGAGAAGATATCGCTTGTGGTGTTTGCGATAGCTGTGCGTTGCGTCTGCGCGGTTTTCAACTTGCTGGAATTGAAGATCCAATTCCATATGAAATCAAGCCCATTTACATATAGAAAAGGTCTGGGCTCAGCCCCTCTCCAGAGCTTCACCCAGACCCTTTAGAGAATGAAGCAGAACCTCCCCCCAGAGGTCCTCGCTTCAAAATTCAATTTAATTTTCCGATAATAATATAACTTATATTCTACCTTCGTTTCATTGACAAAAATCACAAAATGAATAATCGCGTGGCAAGATTTTTGATATCAATTTTTACAGATATTTTCTTAAGAATTTCCCTGTATAAGAATTTGGATTCTGCGCGATCTCCACTCGTGTGCCAACAGCAACAACATATCCACCTTTGTCCCCAGCTTCAGGTCCAAGGTCAATTATCCAATCAGCACATTTTATCACATCCATATTATGCTCAATCACAATGATTGAATGTCCAGCATCAAGAAGTGAATTGAAAGCTTTCAAGAGCTTAGCTATGTCATCAAAATGTAGCCCTGTGGTTGGTTCGTCAAAGATAAATAATGTGTGTGGACTTGTTTCAGATACAAGAAGATGTGCGGAAAGCTTCACCCTTTGGGCTTCTCCACCTGATAGAGTGTTTGCTGGTTGCCCAAGTTTTATATACCCAAGCCCAACAGCTTCAAGAACCTTTAACTTTTCAACAACCTTCTTATGCCCGCGGAAAAACTCAATTGCTTCTTTTACAGTCATATCCAAAACATCACTTATATTCTTTCCTTTGTATTCAACTTCAAGTATCTCATGTTTATATCTTTTACCATTACAAGATTCACAAGGCAAATAAATGTCTGCAAGAAATTGCATTTCAATTTTAACATATCCCTCCCCTTCGCATGTTTCACATCTTCCGCCTGGAACATTAAATGAAAAATGCCTGGGAGCATATCCCCTAACCTTAGCAAGATAAGTTGATGCGAAAATTTCTCTTATTCCATCGAATGCTTTAATATAGGTAACAGGATTTGAACGCGGTGTTTTACCAATTGGCGATTGATCAACCATTTCTATGGCGTCAATTAATTCATAGCCCTCTATTTTGTCAAACTTACCAACTTTACCTTCATAACTGCCTTCCTTCATCTTTTTAAGTGATGCATAAAGTATATCGTGAACAAGTGTGCTTTTTCCGGAGCCACTTACTCCCGTGACACAAACAAAGACATTCAGAGGAAATTCCACATCTATATTTTTTAAATTATGCTCTTTCGCACCACGAATTATTATTGAATTTCCTGGTTTCGGTTTTCTTCTCTCTTTAGGGACTGGTATTTGCAAACGCCCACTTAAATATCTTCCTGTTAAAGAGTTTTCGTCTTTTAATAAATCGTTGTATTTTCCTTGAAAGACAATTCTGCCCCCGTTTTCGCCAGCACCAGGACCAAGATCAACTATATGATCAGCAGATTCAATAACTTCTCTATCATGTTCAACTACTATGACCGTGTTTCCATTTTCCTTGAGTGAATGTAAAATTTTTATAAGACGATTGGTATCACGCGGATGTAGTCCAATGCTTGGTTCATCAAGAATGTAAAGAGTTCCAACAAGAGAAGAGCCAAGCGCAGTTGCAAGATTTATCCTTTGTGCTTCCCCGCCTGAAAGGGTACCTGATAATCTATCAAGCGTTAAATATCCAAGCCCTACCTCGTTAAGATACTTTAACCTTTTTCTAATTTCCGAAAGTATACTCGCTGAAACCGCCTCCTCATATTCTGTTAACTTAAGATCTTGAAAGAAAAAAAATGCCTCTTCAATTGACATCCTAACAATATCAAAAATTGTCTTTCCAGCAATTTTAACATTCAACGCTTCTTTTCTTAACCTTGAACCACCGCACAAATCACAAGTGGTATAGATTCTATATCTTGAAAGCATTATCCTATAATGGACTTTATATGAATATTCTTCAAGCATACTAATAAATCCATTAATGCCTCCGAATCCATCGTAGCCGTTTTTTATAATCTCTATGTGCTCTGGTTTTAAGTCTTTAAACGGTGCATCAATAGGAATCCCCACTTTTTTAGCAACACGCAATAAATCTTTTTGAAACCTTGAAAATTTTTCGCTTCGCCACGGATGGATCGCCCCTTCTTTTATGCTCTTTGTTTTATCTGGAACGAGCGCGTCCCAATCAACCCCGTATGTTCTACCAAAACCTTGACACTGTGGACATGCACCATATGGATTGTTGAAGGAAAATAATCTCGGCTCAGGTTCCTCATATTCTATATTGCAATAAGCACATTCAAAATGTGCGCTAAATTTAAGAACTTCATTGGTGTTAAGAACTTTTACAACAAGATAACCATGTCCTTCATTAAAACCCATTTCAACTGAATCAAACAAGCGCGTCTCATCAGTATCGGAGCGGAGCGTAATCCGATCACAAACAACATAAATTTCTTCTTTCTTTACTTTTTTATAATCGCTTAATTCATTCAAGTTTATAAGTTCGCCTCGAACTAAAATTCTATAGAAACCTTTCTTTTTAAGGGCTTCTAATTCTTCTTCAATTGTCCGTCCTTTGTGCATGTGTAAAGGAAAGAGAATGTAAATTGTGCTTCCTTCTTGAAGATGTTTTATCTTATCTACGACAGAAGTTGGCGTATCTTTTTGAACCAGGTTTCCGCATTTTGAACAATATGTCTTTCCTATCCTTGCAAATAAGAGACGAAGATAATCGTATATCTCTGTCATTGTTGCAACTGTTGAGCGCGGGTTTCGCACTGTTGATTTCTGATCAATTGCAATTGCTGGTGCAATTCCCTCGATCAAGTCAACATCTGGCTTATTCATTCTTTCAAGAAACTGCCTTGCATAAAAAGACAAACTCTCAACATATCTTCTTTGACCCTCGGCATATATTGTATCAAAAGCAAGAGACGATTTGCCAGAGCCACTTACACCTGTAAAGACAATAAGGTGATTTTTGGGAAGTTCAAGATTTATATTTTTCAAATTATGAACACGGGCGCCCTTGATAACAATCTTATCGTTCATTTTGAAAGGTGGAAAAGATTTGTTTTACAATTTTGCCGTTAATTTAATCTAAACTAAAAAATGAAACAAACTTTTAAGGAACTTTACAATTTCGCTCCGTATAACTTTAAAAATTAGCAAGGAGAATTATACCTAAAACTTCAAATAAGGGTTCAACTGTGATAGTCATTATCGTGGTTTGGCATTGTTTTTTCCAAAAAAGATTTAAACTTCACGAACAAAAAATCAAGGTGGAAATTTTGTCATTTTTGGTGTTTTTACGCCACTTTTAGCGTTTTAAAACTCCCCGTTGTATCTTTGGTTTTATTTTTTTAAATTTGAAACGCAATTTGGAGGGGTGCCGGAGTGGATGATCGGGGCGGTCTCGAAAACCGCTATCCCGCTAAAGCGGGATCGTGGGTTCGAATCCCACCCCCTCCGCTTCAATTTTATAAATGTTCACTTATATCACAAAACACAGGATCAACAAGCCGAACATAATCCGACATCTTCATTTTTACGACATCATTATGTGTTCCCCCATTGAAGCTTATCTCCTCGTTTGCCTTAAATTTCTCATCAACATAAACCGGCACATTGTACAAATTTCCAAATGGTGGCATCGCCCCAGTTTCACAATCTGGAAAAAGCAGTTTGAATTCTCCCTCGGTAGCCAAAACCAAGTTCTCAACATTTAAAACTTTCTTTGCCTTTTCAAAATTTACCTTGTGGTCAGCTGGAACAACAAGCATGAAAAATTTTCCATTTGATTTAACAATTACACACTTTGCAAACTCTTTACCTTTAATATGAACACTTGCTGCAACCTCTTGCGAAGTGAACGCAGTTGAATGGGTAATGGTAATATATTTTACCCCATTTGAATCAAGATAATTTTTTAACTTCTCACATATTGCCATGGCAAGACCTCCATTTTTAGTTTATTGTCCTTCAGCAGGTCAGCTAAGGAAGTATTTCAACCTAAAAAAATTTATCTACAAAAACTCAAAAAATCAATCGCTTCCCCCAGATGCTGAAGAGTTTGTATAAATAACTATTCTCTGTCCTTCTTTTATCAAATTTCCTCTCAAGCGATTCCATCGCTTGATTTCACCAACACTGACATTGTATTTTTCAGCGATTGAGTATAAAGTATCACCTCTTTTAACCCGATGAACAATTCTATAATTACCTTGTGATTTATTCAAGTCATTTCTATTCCTGACCTTGATATTTTTTCTCTGTGAAGTTTCAGCGTAATAAGAACGATGACTTGAGACATCTGGGATCAATAAAACCTGTCCAACTCTTAAAGATCTTGGTTTTATTTTTGGATTGAAACTATAGAGAATCTCCAACGGAACTCCATATCTTCTTGCGATCCTGCTAAGAGTTTCACCCCTTTTTACAGTATGGACTATGAAGTTTCTTTTTTCATCGTCAGGCAAAGATTGATAATTTACAATAAAAATTTCTTTTTTTCCTTTTGGAATTCTAAGTGTATATTTATGCGGTGGAGTATATCCACGAATAAGTTCGGGATTTAACTCCAATAATGTTTCAAGATCGGTTTCAGCACATTCTGCGATTTTTTTCAAATTAACACTTGCATCAACAACAACTTCATCATACTCAATTCTTTCATCAAGTGGTTCAGGCGGTTGAAATCCATACTTTTGAGGTTCAAGCGCTATTAAAGTTGTTGCTATATATTGAGGCACATAATTTCTTGTTTCCCTTGGCAAATATCTTCTT
>JBCNVC010000066.1:0-8077 GCA_039630395.1 Candidatus Kryptonium sp.
GAATGGTCGTAAAAATTGTTGGAAGAGTTGAAGAATTTCCCCCAGCGTCAAGCACAGGATATACGGAATTATTTACAGTTATACCGGATCCGCGAACTGGACAGATAATCCCAATAGAAGTCCTTGACTGGAAACCAAATAGACCTGATCCTGTTGAGGTTAGAGTTTCAGATTTTGTAAGAGGTAATGCCTCAGCTGGAGGACATAGGATAAACTTTTCAAATGGGGAAAGATGGGAAGATGTGTATGTAATAATAAAAAATGTTTCAGTTGTTAATCGTAGTGGAACAGTTGGTGGTAGATGGACCTGGTGGATTGGTGATGATTCTGGAAATGTTATTCAAGTCTATGATGGTTCAAGACATTTCAGAGGTGGTTCGGGAGCCTTTGATCCTAACTGGACTCCTCCACCGATTGGGACGAAACTTGAATATATCCGTGGTGTTATAGTAGGTGTTACTAGTGGTTATGCAATTACTCCGCTTTACCCCGGTGATGTAAAAATCTTATCGTATGCTCCAGAGATAAACTATGCGTTTACAACACCGCAAAAAAGAGAACCAGCCTTACCATCAAGCACCGATCCAGTAAAGATAAGAGCAATCGTTAAGGTAACAGATCCAACTCCAGGTGTTGTAGTTGACACTGTTAAACTTCTTTACAGCGTAAATTATGGTCCATTTAACGAGGTTTTGATGTCAAAGATCAGCGCTGATACATTATGGGAAGGAATAATACCGCCTCAACCTAACGGTTCTTTGGTTAGATATTTCTTTAGAGCCCGAGATTCAAAAGGACAAACCTCTCAACTTCCAGGTGATACATCACAGAACATTTATTTCTATTTTGTGAAAGATGGTGAGTTAAAGATAAGGGATTTGCAATATACAATTTTGAGAAATGGAAACACCGGATTTTGGGATTTAAGAGTCAAGGTCAGAGGAATTGTTGTTGCTGATACAAACGATTTTCCAACAGAGCCACCGATTTTAAATCCAGGATCAAAAGAACAATATCGCGTTTATATCCAAGACGATACAAGTGCATGGAGCGGAATTCGCTTGTACGGGAGTAGAAACTATGTTTTACGAAAAGGTGATAGTGTTGAAGTGATTGGAATTGTAAGGGAAAGAAATAATGTGACTGAGATTGTGGTTGATAGTGTAAGAATCATAGCAAGAAATAGACCAGTTTATCCAGCTGTTGTTGTCAGAACTGGTGATGTGGGGAATAAACCTAATGGAACGGAAAGCGCTGAGAAATGGGAAAATATGCTTGTGCGTTTTGTAAATGTTTTAATTACAGATCTTGATCCGGACAGAAACGGTGGAACATTCAGAGAATTCGTTGTTGATGATGGAACAGGACCGTGTAGGGTAAATGATGATGGTAGTTATAAATATTCAAATTATCCGCCAGATACAGTGCACGGTTTCAGATTGCTTTATGTCTGGAACAGAATAAGTTATTTGCAAGGGATACTTCATTTTTCATTCAACAACTACAAACTTGAACCGCGTAGCGATGCTGATTTCGGAACGATAACAAAAGTTGCTGTCGCATATAATTCTGAAATACCTGAAAAATTTGAACTTTTGCAAAATTATCCAAATCCATTCAATCCATCAACATATATTGAATACAAGTTGCCGAGGCGAGTTCATGTAACATTAAAGGTTTACGATGTTCTTGGCAGAGAGATTGCAACGCTTGTTGATGAAGTTCAAAACGCTGGCTCTTATAGAGTTAGATTTGAAAATCCGAAGATATCAAGTGGTGTTTATTTCTATGTTTTGAAGGCGGAGAATTTTGTGGATGTAAAGAAGATGATGTTATTAAAATAATCTTGCTTTGGGGCGAGGCGACTTTAAAAGTAAATCGCTTCGCCCTGATTTCAAAAAATTTTAAAAATCCATGCACATTGGAATAAAAATGTTGGAGAAAAGGATGAAAGTCAGGATTTTGATCTTCATAATAACAATATTGCTTTATGGCTGTGTTAAACACAAGATGGATGCCCCTTATCCGAACGCGCGACCTGAAACTTACATTTCGCTTTTTCCAGATTCATCTTTAAATCAATCAACGAGCAATTTGCATATCCATTGGTGGGGCGTTGATAAAGATGGTTGGATTTCAGGTTATGTTTTTAGTTTTGATAGAAAAAATTGGTTTTGGACATTTAAAGACGATAGCGTTTTTAAACTTCCGATTTTTGGCGCTGACACAAGTTATAACTTTTTGATATTTGCAGTTGACAATACTTTGAAGATGAAATTTACCGAAGGACAAAAAATAAATTTCGTTGACAAAAACGGAAATGGAATTTGGGATAAGGGGGAGGGGTTTGAAATTTTACCAAACGATTGTTATGATGAAACTCCTGCTGATTTAACATTTCCAATTAAAAATACACCGCCAACGGTGGAATTTGCAATGACAGGTGAGTTTGCTGGAACACGACTTGATGTTCCTGATACGACTTTTCCAATTGTTTCATTTCAATGGATTGCTTCTGATATTGATGGAGACAATACGATTTCTGAGTTCTGGGTTGCTCTTAATGATACATCAACTTGGGTAAAAGTTCCGGGACAATTTAGATTTGTTACACTTCTTGCTGAAAACTTTTCGCAAACAGATACAATTGCTAACGCGCTCGTTATTCCAAGCTCAACTCAAACGCTCGGACGCGTCCCTGTCTCAGGAACTTTGAAGATGCGGTTGAATGGAAATAATGTTTTTTATCTTAAAGCTCGTGATATTGCCGGTGCGTTTAGCAAGACGATAAGAATGCCATCTGAAGGAAAGACATGGTTTGTCAGAAGACCCAAAGGAAATCTTCTGATAGTTGCTGATTACGGGGTTGCGGATAACTCAATAGGTTTTTATAGATCTATTTTTGATACGCTTGTTGGAGGGAATTATGATGTGTGGAATTTAAGAGTTGGAGCAAGGTATCCAAGACGCGGTATTTTAGTTCCGCCTTTTCCAAGGGTTGATTTCGCCGAAGTTTTAGTGAGATTTTATAGATATGTTTTCTGGGTATCAAGCGATGAGACAAATTTTGATATAGCAGCTATTTCACTTCCAAAGTTTAGAAATCAAGGTGGAAAAGTATTGTTTTCGTTTATATTGCCACAAAGCACAACGCCTGATTTTGATGTGGGAAAAGCTTTAAGTGATATTTCAGGTGTAGTTGATAGTGTTAGTTCTTCTCCACTTACTGGTTTTGTTCCTGCTGGCACAAGAATTTTAAATTATAATCCTTCTAATCCAGCAGAAACCTCTGAATATCCCGTTTTGGTTCGCGATAGCCCAGCTGATAATCCAGTTGATGGTGGGAAAATAGTTGCATTTTTGCGAGCAGTATATCCATCTGCTGTTGCTCGTCCTATTTATTGGGTTGAACCTCAAAGCGCTTGGGGAAATAGAACATTTGCAATAGGAGCAGAATCAATTGATAAAAACTTTGTGCTTGTTGGCTTTCCAATATACAGGTTTAATGGTGGAGTAAAAAATGCAGGTGTGTTCATTTCAAGGGTTTTCAGAAACTTCGGTGCCCGTAGTAAATTTTCCGCGTTTTAAAAGTTAAATTGGAGGTGAAGTGAGATGAAAAGTTTGATTAAATTAATTTTCGCTTTTTCTTTCGCTCTTTTTATTGGTCAAGCACAGGAAAAGGGAAAGATAATAGGAAGGGTTGTTGATGCCAAGACCGAGGAAGGACTTCCGGCGGTAAATGTTATTGTTAAGGGAACATATTACGGTGCTGCAACAGATTTTGATGGGAAATTTGAAATCAAGAATGTAAATCCTGGAACTTATACTCTTGAAATTTCTATAATCGGTTATAAGAAAGTGACAATTACAGGAGTTAAAGTTACTGCTGGCGGTGTTACTGATTTGAAGACAATAAAAATGGAAGAAACAGTTTTAACTCTTGAACAGGAAGTTATCGTAATTGGCGAAAGACCACTTTTTGATATTGAAGAAACGCAATCAAGAAGAACGATCACTGCTGAAGAAATTCAAATTGCACCGGTTCAAAATGTCAAAGACATTGTCACACTTCAAGTTGGAGTTGTTTATAGCGATGAAGGAGTACATATACGGGGTGGTAGAAGTTATGAAAGTGCATATCTTGTTGATGGTGTTTCAGTTCAAGATCCGCTCGCTGGAACAGGTTTTGGATTACAATTGAGTCCAGATGCAATAGAAGAGATAGAAGTTATAACAGGTGGATTCAATGCTGAATATGGGCAAGCGACATCAGGGGTCGTAAGGGTTAGAACAAGGGAAGGTGGTGATAAATTCCAAGGTAAATTTGCTTATAAATTTGATCATTTCGGCTTAAATAACAATTCATCTTCAAACTTCAACACTGATATTTTTGAATTCAATTTAAGTGGTCCTTTCTTGAGCTTATTGCCTGGGAAATTAACATTTTTCACGAATGGAACTATCGGTTTTTCAGATGGATACACCTATGGGAGGACGAGAAAAAGACCGGGGCAACTTTACTCTTCGCTCTTTCGAGAGATGTTAGGAAGCCGATATCGGTCCTCCTACACTCCACGCGCGGAAAATAGCTACATGGGAATGTTCAAGCTAACTTGGAAACCGTCAACTACTTTTAAATTAAACTATTCTTTTAGCTTTTCCGCAAGTGTAAATCAAAACACTCGCTCTCTTCAAATCACATTGGAATATGTTGAACCTGGTCCCGGCTATCAATACGAGTTTCAAAATATTCTGTGGAACGCAAATGTATATTCCCACTTAAATTTGAATCATCAAATCGGAATTACACATACATTAAGCGAAAAAACATTTTACGAGTTAAATTTGAGCAGATATTTCACACGCTTAAGGAGCGACGCAAATGGTCTTGATTGGAGAGATTACAAAGAACCAAGAGATGTCCCACAAATACCACCATATTACTATAATACAGGGAGCGATACAATAAGATTAATTCCGGGTGATGGATTTTACGATACAGGAAATCCATTTACATGGCATGATCATTCAGCGGTTGAATATACTATTAAAGGCGACTTGACTCATTTCTTCAGCGAGAAGAACAAGTTCAAGACCGGCTTTGAAATGACATTCCAAAGATTGAGATTTGTTGATATATATCAGCCTTGGATTCCGCCAATGGGATTAAATAATGACTTATATGAAGTAAGTCCTGCCTTTGGTGCTTTTTATGCTCAAGATAACATCACATTTAGTGGAATGATTTTGAATTTCGGTTTAAGATTTGATTATTGGTTCCCTGGTAAATTTGTTGATGACGCTGTTCGTAATCCTGAGGTTGTTACAATTTCAGATGATGCAAGGGAAAGATATTTTCGCGAGACATACAATTTCTTTGGGCGAAGATGGAAAGGTAGGTTAAGCCCGAGGCTTGGGATTTCGCATCCAATTTCGGACAATCAAACTTTGTTTTTCTCTTATGGACATTTTTCAAAGAGACCGAGACCGCAATTTGTTTACGCAAAACTTAATCCTGTCACCGCAAGATCAACTTTCCAAAAGTTTGGAAATCCAAATCTTAATCCTGAAACGACCGTTGCTTATGAACTCGGTTTAAGAAATCAACTTACCGAAAATGATGTTTTGACGATAACTGCTTATTACAAAGACATTTTTGACTATGTTACGACGAAACAAGCAAGAATTAGAATTGCTGGTCAACTTGGGCGAAGTTATATAACCTATGTTAATCTTGATTATGCAAGAAGCCGTGGGATCGAGATTGAATATAAAAAGAGAATTGGAAGATGGTTCAGAGCGACTTTGAGTGGTTCTTATTCAATTGCAACAGGAAAAAGTTCATCGCCAGATGAAGGAGTTCTTGCGATAAGAGGTGAAATTTATGAAAGTATTAAAGAGACATATCTTGTTTGGGATAGACCAATTCAAGCGTCAGCGATATTTAATTTTTATGTTGATAAGGGCAAAGGGATCTTCGGCTTTGGGAAAGGTGTCCTTGACAACTTTAATCTTTATCTCAGGGCGTTTTATCAATCAGGCAGAAGGTATACTCCATATTACTTTACTGGGGACACGCTACCAAATGGAAAACCAATTTATGTTCCTGATTTAAGAAATAGATATAGCAAGGTGGGAAAATCATGGTTTTGGGTTGATATGACTTTTGAAAAATATGTGAAATTTGCCGGACTTGAATTTACTTTTCTTGTTGAGGTGACGAACCTTTTTGATAATAAAAATTCTCAAATAATTAATCCGATCACTGGAAGAGCTTATGAGTTTGGTGATCCGACGCCTGTTGATTGGAACGATCCGCTATATCCAGAACTTCAAGCGCCCGTTGATCCGTTTCCATTTAATCCAGCAAGATATTTACCACAGCGAAACATAAAAATTGGTTTGTCTATAAGATTTTAAACTTATTTCCAAGCAAGAAGAGTTCAATGAAAATTAAAATCAGAAACTTGAAAAAATGAAAAAATTAACAGTTTTGGTTATATCGCTCGGCTTGCTAACTTCTATATCTTATGCTCAACTTTTCCCGATACTTGGTGCGCAAAGATCTGGGATTTCGGCAGTGCAATTTTTGAAAATTGCAGTTGGAGCAAGGGCTGTCGGAATGGCTGATGCTTTTGTTGCAAATGCTACCGACGCTTCGGCTTTATATTGGAATCCAGCTGGATTAGTTCAATTTAAAACGAACGAAATTATTCTTTCCCATACTAATTGGTTTGTAGATATAAAACATGACTTCATCGGTGGAGTTTATCACCTTTCAAGGAATGATGCGATCGGTTTGAGCTTGACAGCGCTTTACACCGATGATATGGAGATAACAACTGAAACACAACCTTATGGTACAGGTAGATATTTTAAGTATATTGACATTGCACTGGGTTTGACATACGCAAGGAGGTTAACGAATCAATTTAGTTTTGGATTAACTGTCAAATACATTGATGAAACGATTGATGTTTTAAAAATGCAAGCTATTCTCGTTGATTTTGGGACTTTTTATTGGATGGGGCTTGGGACTGCGAGGTTTGCAGTCTCAATTTCTAACTTCGGTGGAGATATGACACCAAAAGGCGAGGTTACTCTTTTAAGCGGTGAGAAAATTTCATCGTTTCAATCTTTTTCGCCTCCAACTATGTTTAGGTTTGGATTTGCATTTGAACCAATTATGAATGAAACACATAAACTTACAACGGCGATACAATTAAATCATCCAAATGATAATGCCGAAAACTTTGGAATAGGGATTGAATATGGGTTTAAAGAGTCATTTTTCGTTCGCGGTGGATATAAGATAAACGCAGATGAGCAGAACTTAACAGCTGGTGCAGGTGTCGCTATAAAAACTGGACTTGTAAATTTGAACTTTGATTATGCGTTTGCAAGATTTACACGCCTTGGAAATACCCACAGATTTTCAATTTTATTCAAGTTTTGATTGAAAAAATAAAACCATAAAACTAATGAAAAAAATATCACCTCTGATTTTAGCGATTTGGACATTCTTCGTAATTGGTTGTGGTAAGGAACTTGATATTTCACAATTTGATGATATTCCGAGAGGTATTTCGGTCTCCGATACAGTTTATGTAAAAGAAGGGGAAGATTGGACAAGAGCGGGTGGGAAAAATTTCAATCAGCCGGAAGATATACATATTGGTCATGATGGATTTGTTTATATTGCAGATACTGGGAATGATAGAATCGTGATGCTTGATCTCGCGGGAAATTACATAGGTGAGAAAGAAATTTTAAGACCAGTTGCAATAGCTCAGGATAGAAGATTTAATTTAATAGTTGCTGGTGAGCTTGTTAAAGGAACTTATAGATATGGTGCGATTTACAAAATAAGATTGTTTGAAGCAGGTCATAACATCAATATTGCAAAAGTTGATACAATTTATTGGGAACCGGAAAAACCAGCGAGAAGATTCACTGGGATTGCTGACTTGATTGACAATAGCTATTATGTTTGTCGTGTTGGACCTGATAATACGAGTATATTTGATCCCGACAACATGATATTGCATTTTAGCAAAAATGATTCCCTTTATCCGAA
>JBCNVC010000067.1:0-8022 GCA_039630395.1 Candidatus Kryptonium sp.
CGAAACAGTTGCCTCTGCATCGTAGCCAGGCGTATTTGTCAATTGACGCAGGTTTGAACCATCAGCTTTTGCCTTAAAAATGTCGTAGTTATCAAGTCCCCAAACATAACCCTTTGTGTAATCGGGCTTAGGTGGACATTTTTCGCTTATATGATGAGTTGATGAATAAATTATTTCAGTATCACCTGGCAGAAAATAAGAACAGGTTGTTTTCCCTTTGCCTGTACTGACAAGTCGTAAATTGCTACCATCAATGTTCATTATGAAGATTTGATCACATTGGAAAGTATCTCTTGTTGCTTGGAAAATAAGTTTAGTTTCATCAAATGAAAAATAAGCTTCTGCGTTTTCTCCACCGAAAGTAAGTTGTTTGATGTTTCTCAGATGTTTTTCGCGAGGATCTCTTAATGGATCATCATTTGGGGTTTGAACGATAAAGGAAGTGAAAAGTAAGGAAAAGATGGCGGCGGATGCAAAAGTCAAAAGTTTAACAAAGTTCAATTTTTTCATGTTTAACGAAAATTTTTGTTTTTAAAACTGAACTCTTGGAGCCTGTTGGGCTTGTTCCGTTGCTTTAAAATAGGGTCTTTCTCTAAAGCCGAACATCCCGGCTATTATATTTGTAGGGAAACGGCGTATGTAAGTATTATATTGTTGAACTGCTTCGTTATATCTTCTTCGTTCAACAGAAATTCTATTTTCAGTTCCTTCAAGTTGTGCTTGAAGTTGAAGGAAATTCTCATTCGCTTTGAGTTGAGGATAATTTTCAGCAACCGCGATCAATCTTGAAAGGGCTGTTCCAAGGGCATCTTGCGCTTGTTTGAAACCTGCAAATGCTTGTGGATCTTTTAAAACTTCTGGTGTTATAGATAACTGTCCAACTTTTGCTCTTGCTTCTGTGACTTGTGCGAAGACCTCTCTTTCATGTTTTGCATAACCTTTAACTGTTTCAACCAGGTTTGGTATCAAATCGTATCTTCTTTGGTATTGGTTCTCCACTTGTGCCAGCTTGATTTAACATTTCATCAAGTTGGACAATCTGGTTATATGTTGATGTGATCCATCCAATAGTTAACAATGCTATCAAAAGTAAGAAACCTATGACACCGAGAACCGCAATTAGAGTTTTTGACATGGTTTTTGTCATCATTTTTATTTTAATTTTCAAAAATATAACAAGTTCGGATTTTATTTTCAAAAAGTTTTACAGTTGGCGTTTTCAAAAGCCATATAGTTTGGGGGGTAGTATGAAAGATAAACTTTGAAACGAAAACTTGACAACGAAAAATTTTTTTATTATCTTATGGAAGCACTTCCAAAAATAGTTTGATTTTCCTATGGGATAACGATTTACGACATCACTACGCAAAGCAAAGGTTGGGATTGGGACTGTCTCAAGGGTTTTGAATGGAGATCCGCATGTATCTGAAGCAACACGAAGAAAAGTTCTTGAGGTTGCAAAACGTTTGAATTATCAGCCACACACATATGCACAGAGATTAGCAAAGCAAAAGGCTTATGCAATTTCCGCCAGTCATTCCATTTTTCACAGACTACTTCTTTATGGAAGTCCTTCGTGGGGTTCAAAGTAAAATCTCTGAAATTGGTTTTGATCTTGTTCTCTATGGTGTAAATGATCCTGCAACTCAAATTGAATATTACATCCAGAAGAGCACGCATCGTGGAAAAGTCGATGGCGTTCTATTCTTTTCAATGAAATTTCCCGACTCTTATGCTAAATATTTTATCCAACATTCAATTCCAATAGTTCTTGTTGATACATTCCATCCGAAGTTTGATTCAATCACAGTTGATAATTATAAAGGTGCTTACCTTGCGACTGAGCATTTGATAAAAATCGGGCATGAAAAAATCGGGATGATAAGTGCACGGCTTGAAAGCGTTCCTGCAAGACAAAGGTTTGAAGGTTTCAAGCAAGCAATATCTGATCATGGAAAAAATTTTTATGATAAATTTTTTGTTGAAACTAAGGACTCGCGACTTGATGGCTTTAATCGTGAGGCTGGATACTATGCTTGTAGGGAGTTATTAAGTCGCGGGAATGAGATTCCATCTGCGATCTTCGTATCAAGCGATATTCAAGCAATTGGTGTGATCCAAGCCTTGAATGAGAAAGGTATAAAAGTCCCTGACGATGTTTGTGTAATTGGTTTTGATGATATTGAACTTGCTAAGGATTTCGGACTTACAACGGTTAGACAGCCGATGTATGAAATGGGAGTTATAGCGGTGGAGAAGCTTTTTGAGCGGATAAACAATGAGAAGTTAAAGGTTGAACATGTGAAGTTTACACCAGAATTAGTAATAAGAAAAACTTGCCCGTAAGAAAAAATGAGGTTGCTATGAGTTTAAAAAATCTGTTTCTTGTTCTTCTATTCCCTGCAATTTTATTAGCAGGAAACACAGGAAAGATAGCAGGGCGCGTAACCGACGCACAAACTGGCGAGCCAATAATTGGGGCAAATGTGATAATTGAAGGAACCTACCTTGGAGCTGCATCAGATTTAAACGGAAACTATGTTATAATAAATGTCCCACCGGGAGTTTACAGGGTCAAAGCATCAGCAGTTGGATATAAGACAGTGATAAAGGAAAATGTAAAGGTTTCAATTGATTTAACGACAAGGGTTGATTTTCAACTTGAACCGACAGTGATTGAACTTGGTCAAGAAGTTGTCGTAGTTGCAGAACGACCTTTGGTTCAGAAAGATTTAACAGCTTCAACTGCTATCATTGGAAGTGAGTTAATACAAGCATTACCGATTACGGAATTTCAAGAGGTGATTCAACTTCAAGCTGGCGTTGTCGCAGGACACATCAGGGGCGGAAGAAGCGGAGAGGTTGCGTATTGGATAGATGGTGTTCCCGTGACGGATGTTTACGATAGAAGCGCAGTTATCTCGGTTGATAGAAAATCAATTCAAGAGCTTCAATTAATAAGCGGTGCGTTCAACGCTGAGTATGGGCAGGCTATGTCTGGAATTATAAACATCGCAACGAAGGATGGAAGCAATAAATTTAATGGTAGTTTTACGACATATTTAGGTGGATATGCAACTACGCACACAAACATATTTACTGGCTTAAATAAATTTGATCCTCTTTCAATTAGAAATTTTGAGGGCAATATAAGTGGTCCTATCATAAGAGATAAAATTTTCTTTTACTTAAACGGTAGATGGATCTACTTTGGCGGATGGCTTTATGGGATAAGGAAATTTAGACCTGAAAACATTGTGGACAACCGCGATCCCGATCCGAACAAATGGATAATTAGCATAAATCCACAGCAGGGACTTGGCGATAGCGCCCTTGTTCCGATGAATTGGAACAGAAAAATATTTTTGCAAAGTAAGTTCACATTTCAAATTTCCCCGACTTTGAAAATTTCATACAACTATATGTATGAGTATATGAAGTATCGGAATTTTGATTTTGCGTTCAAGTATAATCCCGACGGTGATCTAAATCGTTTTAACAAAGGGATAACGAACATATTATCAATAAACCACACATTGAGTAAATCAACCTTTTACCAGGCGAGTTTTACATACTTTTTCAAAGATTACAGACATTATGTGTTCAAAGATCCTCACGATCCGCGCTATGTTCATCCGAAGCTTTTACTTCAGCCTGGTCCATACAGTTTTATTGCAGGTGGAATGAAGATGGATCATTTTTATAGAAACACTGGTACATATGTTGCAAAGTTGGATTTGACATCGCAGATAACGAAAGTCCATCAGATTAAGACCGGTATTGAGTTTAGGTATCACGCGATTTATTTTGAAGGTTTTTACCTTGATCTTTCTGATGCTGATAGAGCGAGGGATCCGATTTTTGACAAAAACCCATATGTTAGGACGAGAATACCTGATGTAAGCGAGCCAGGAAGGACTTTGTTCAGAAATAACCCCAAAGAATTTTCATACTACATTCAAGACAAGATGGAATTCAACGAAATTATTTTGAATGTTGGGGTGAGGTTTGACTATTTCAATCCCGATTGGCATGTTCTTGCTGATCCGTCCGATCCGAACATATATCAACCTTTGAAGCCTCAAAATAGATATTTTGACACAAACAATAACGGAATATATGGTGATCCTGGTGATATTCCGAAGACGGTTGAGGATAGAAGATCGTATTGGTATGTTCGTGCCAAGCCGAAGTGGCAATGGAGTCCGCGAATTGGGGTTGCTTTTCCGATAACGGATAGGGGAGTTATTCATTTTTCATATGGGCATTTCTTCCAGATCCCACCTTTTGAATATCTTTATACTAATCCAGAATTTAAACTTGGTTCAGGTACTGGGAACATAGGTCTTGTGGGGAATGCCGATTTAAAGCCAGAGCAAACAGTAAGTGGCGAAATTGGGGTCCAACAAGCGATAACAAATGACATCGCAATTGAATTGACTGGATATTTCAGGGATATAAGGAACTTAACAGGAACGAGGGCGGATGAGATTTTTATATTTGGTGGTTCAGCTTGGTACAATAGATACGAGAACACAGATTTTGGTTTTGTAAGGGGAATTGTTTTTTCGCTTGATAAAAGGTTTTCAAATAATTGGGCATTGACAATTGATTACACTTTCCAAGTTGCGAAGGGTAACGCTTCCGATCCAGCTCAAACGAGAAATCTCCGGCTTGGTGGACAATGGCCTGAGGTCAAAATTATCCCGCTTGATTGGGATCAGAGACATACTTTAAATGTAACTGCTTCTTATTCAGCGCCTGGAAATTGGGGGTTGAGCGTGGTCGCTCAATATGGAAGTGGAACTCCATATACGCCAAGACAATCAAAAAACATCGGAACGCTTTTGATCAACTCAGAAAAGAAACCGTCAACATTTAATGTTGATTTGAGAATTTACAAAGACATTAAATTTAATTTCTTAACATTTTCTCTCTTTGCTCGCATATACAATTTATTTGACATAAAAAATGCCTACGGTGTTTACAACGATACGGGAAGACCTGATTTCACGCTTGATTATTTGAGCGCGTTGAGACAACAACCAGTTCAGCTTGTCAATCCGCTCGGAGAATGGTTTACAAATCCGACATTTTATTCGGAGCCAAGGAGAATTGAAATTGGATTGACGATTTTCTTCGGACAATGAAAGTAATAAGTTTAAACAAAATCAAGAAAAAGGTCATGCGTAAATTTTTGAACCTAATTTTATGCCTGCTTTTGCTTCAAATTGTCGTTTCTAATTTGACATTCGCTCAAAAGTTAAGGGGAGATAGAACATTTAGAAAAGTTGGAATTCACAATGGAAACCTTGTCAAGACAGTTTTTGGAAACTGGGGAGTTATTGCACAGCCTTCAACTCAAGGTCCACCGCTTGCTTGGAAATACGACGATAATGGTTATGCTGGAGATGTAAGTATTTTGGTTGGTCTTGAACTATACTTTCCAAGGTATGATTCTGTGCTTAGACAAACAGTTATTGACACAGTTCATTCTGTTGTAATTTGTCCAGTAGATAGACCGGGAGGGGCTTCGGGTGGAGAAACAGGAAGCGGAGGTAAATTTTGGGGCTTTGAACCAGTTCCTGGTTATGCAAATCCAACGCTTCAAGAGGTTGGAAAAGGAGTTGCGATGAGTCATCTTCCAGAGACATGGCCTCCGTTTTGGCCGGATCGTCCCGATTGGATTGACACTGCAACAGGTAAACCTTATTGGAACGGATATTTTGGAAAAGGGATTACGAATGCAGACCAGGAAAGTTATTTCGTAATGGATGATCATAATGATGAAAAATATAACAGAAGATATGGATTTAGACCTGATTCAACAGATCCCACAAGGATGGGACATGGTTTAGTTGTAAAGGTTCGTGGAATGCAATGGTCAAATGTTCTTGCGGAAGATGGGATCTTTTGGATTTATGATATCACAAATGAAGGAACGACAGATTATAGAAGAACAGTATTTGGATTTTTAGTTGGAACCTGGGTTGGAGCTGGGGGTGGTTCAAGCGGGAACACTGAATGGAGAGATGACCTATCGTTTTTTGATGCTGCTGAGGACTTAACATATTCGTGGGATGCTGATAGATACATTGATAGAAGCTCAAATCCAAAGTGGATCGGAAGCGTTGGATATCTTGGTTATGGATTCCTTGAGACGCCTGGAAACCCATTTGATGGGATTGATAACGATGGAGACTCAAAAAGCCCTGCAAGTCCGAAATTTAAAGCTCAAGACTTCCCACCGTCATCGTTAAATCCAGAAGGAATGAACAGGATTTTATCTCGTTTTGATCCTGGACCAAATCCCGATTTCCCAAACAATAAAATTGTTCTGATTGAAGCAAAGAAAGTTTACTCGCCTATCTATAAGGTTTTTCAAACAATTTATGAAAGAAAAGTCGTCGGACTTGATACGCTTTTCAAATCTGATAGAGACACCGTAATTGTTTATTCTCTCGATTTACCATTTAAAATTTGGGTTGGGAAAGAACTTGTTGAGATCGCAAACAATGGAATTGATGATGATCTTGATGGATTGATTGATGAAAATTTTGATCTTCATTACAGGCAAATTAGGAAAACCGCCGACGGTAGAGTTATCTTTGACAAGTTGAATCCGCTGGCTTATAAAAACTATTTTACGGGTCGTGGGTTAAATGACCCAATGATTGACGAAAGAAGAGATGATGGGATTGATAACGATGGAGATTGGGATAGAAATTGGGATGATGTCGGTGCAGATGGAGTTCCTGAGACAGGTGATTTTGGAGAGGGGGATAAAACTCCTACACCGGGAGAACCACACTTTGATGCCGTTGATGTCAATGAATCTGACCAAATAGGTTTGACAAGTTTTGATTTCTTTGTGCCTGCCGGTGCTATAAATATGGCAAATGATGAAGAAATGTGGAGACGACTTGCCCCTGGAAACTGGCAAGTTCCGGAGCAATATATCACAGGTTATGTAGAAGGTCCAGATTTTGACGCTGGCTCTGGATATTTCCCGTTGACATCAAAGCAAACGGAAAGATTTTCGTTAATACTCTTTATGGGTGAAGATTTGAAAGATCTGTTCTTTAATAAGCGTGTCATGCAGGGAATTTATGATGCGAATTATAATTTCCCAAGACCACCTGAAAAGCCAACTTTAAAAGCTATCGCTGGAGATAGGAAAGTTATTCTCTATTGGGATAACATTGCTGAAAAATCATTCGATCGCGCATTGGCTGAAGTTTACAAGAATAAGGGAGACGATATAAATAAGGCATATGATTTTGAAGGATATAAAATTTACAAAGCAACGGATCCAAACTTCAATGATGCAAGAGTTATAACTGATGGATTTGGAAATCCAGTATTTTACAAACCCATAGCTCAATTTGATCTAAAAGATAGTGTTTTCGGCTGGTTCCCACTTGACTTCAATGGCATTAAGTTCTGGCTTGGGAGTGAGACGGGATTACAGCATCAGTATATTGATACTGATGTTAAAAATGGTGTGACATATTACTATGCCGTAGTTGCTTATGACAAAGGTGATGCTGAGCTAAAAGTTTATCCTTCAGAAAATTCAAAATTTATTCAGTTAACATCAACGGGACAACTTATTTTTGATAAAAACACAGTTAGCGTGACGCCGAACGCGCCTTCCGCTGGATTTGTTCCTGCTGGAACTGATACGATCATTCACAAGGAAGGACCTGCAACAGGAAATATATATCTTTATGTGCTTGATCCTTTCAAGGTAAAGGATAAGCATTCTTACAGAGTTGTTTTCAGAGATTCAACTTTCAGTAGGATGACAACTTCATATTCAGTTATTGATATAACGAATCCGACTAATCCTGACACAGTTGTTAAGTGGAGCCGTGTGTTTGAGGGTGAGACCGAATTATTTGATGGTATGCGTTTGATTTTTGATAATCATTGGAACATTAGGTATGTTGATAGTTTGTCAGGTTGGAATAAACCGAATATGCCCAAATATACATTCACCTTATTCAGCGCTGGAGCGGT
>JBCNVC010000068.1:0-5009 GCA_039630395.1 Candidatus Kryptonium sp.
TTTCTCCAGGACCGTGCACTCCATATGAAGCTGGAATTTCAATTGAAGTTATAAAAAAATTTCATAAATCCACTCCAATTCTTGGGGTTTGTCTCGGACACCAAGCAATAGCTGTCGCTTTCGGTGGTAGAATAGGAAAAGCACCTGTTGTTATGCATGGGAAAGTTTCAGAAATTTACCATGCTAATTCAGATATATTTCACGGCTTGCCCAATCCGTTCAAAGCAACACGATATCATTCTTTAATTGTTGATAAAGAAACTTTACCTGATTCGCTCGTGATCACGGCGTGGACTAAGGATGGTCTCATCATGGGTTTAAGACATAAAGAGTTTCCAACATTTGGAGTTCAATTTCATCCCGAATCAATTATGACGGAAGCCGGAAAAGAAATTTTAAAAAATTTCATTTACAGGAGATATTCGTGAACTTTTAAGTCAAGTTAATTTAAAACTCCAAATTGAACATCAAGACTTTAACTTTGCAATGATTAATTTGACTTTTTATTTTAACCTTGAGGAAACATCCAAAACCAAAGCTATTTTTGAGAAAATTATGGTGAATAGGATTTTAAAAGACGAACAAATATGGCTTGAAAGCAGACAGAAAGACATATGGAGAATTTTCAGAATAATGGCTGAATTTGTGGAGGGATTTGATCAAATGACAAAACTTGGTCCTTGCGTTTCAATCTTTGGGTCTGCAAGGGCAAAACCGGGACATAAGTATTATGAAATGGCTCGCGAAGTAGCAAAAGAACTTGTAAAAGCCGGATTTGGAATAATAACAGGCGGTGGTCCTGGAATAATGGAAGCTGCAAATCTTGGGGCAAAAGAAGCAGGCGGATTATCCGTTGGAATTAACATTGAACTTCCTTTTGAGCAAAAGTTCAATCCCTATGTTGATGTTGGAATTGAATTTAGACACTTTTTCGTCCGCAAAGTGATGTTTGTCAAATACGCCCAGGGATTTGTTGTTTTGCCGGGTGGTTTCGGCACACTTGATGAATTCTTCGAAGCTTTAACTTTAATTCAAACTGGAAAAACAACTCGCTTTCCCGTCGTTCTCATGGGAAGCGAATATTGGGAAGGACTTATAAACTGGCTTAGAAATACAGTCCTTTTGGAAGGTAATATATCACCGGAAGATATGGCAATTTTTGAACTCACAGACGATCCAAAAGAAGCAGCAAGGATAATAACTGAATTTTATCAAGAAAATGTGGTTTCACCGAACTTTTAAAATTTAATTTTTGAATTTCTATGATTCGGCTTGAAAATTTAACAAAAAAGTTTGGTGATTTTATTGCAGTTGATAATTTGACGCTTGAGATAAAATCCGGGGAATTTTTCGGCTTTCTTGGTCCGAACGGCGCTGGAAAAACAACGACGATAAAAATGATCGCTGGATTGATCCAACCAACAAGCGGTAAAATTTTTATCTGTGGAATTGATGCTTTAAAGGAACCAGAAAAAGCCAAGAGTTATCTTGCTTATATTCCTGATCAACCTTATATGTACGATAAATTAACAGGGCGTGAATTTTTATACTTCATCGGTGGTCTCTTTAAAATGGACAAGAAAAAAATAAAAGAAAAAATTGATTTCCTTGCTGAACACTTTGAGATCAGTAAATGGATTGATAGGAGAATAGATGAATATTCTCAGGGAATGAAACAAAGGGTTGTGATAGCCTCCGCTTTACTTCACGATCCAAAAGTTATAATAATTGATGAGCCGATGGTTGGGCTTGATCCAAGAAGCGCAAAGATTGTAAAAGACACGCTAAAACAAAGATCAAAAGAAGGCGTAACAATCTTCATGTCAACTCATTCGCTTGAAGTTGCCGAAGAACTATGCGATACAATAGGGATAATAAAAGATGGAAAACTAATCGCAAAATTTGAATCAAAAGATATTGAGGAATTTAAACGAAGCCACGACGGAAAATTTGAATCCTTGTTTATTGAACTGATAAAATAGAAATATTTACGAACTAAGTAATCAGCAAGATGTCAGATTTATTTTTGATTTTGAAGTTCAAAATACTTTCAATTTTCAAATCAACTTTTGATTCAAAGTGGGACGGGGTTTTAAAAGAACTTGGCTCGCTTGTCGTCTTCACGGGATTTGCCCTTTCAACTTTCATATCCTCAAACTATGCAACCGCATATCTTCTCGGGGAGATTAAAATTGGGCTTTTTCTGTTTCATAGGGTTTTATCTATGCTTCTTTTCATTCTTTTCGTTCTTGTAAGTTTGGGAAACATCATCGTTGCCTATTCAACGCTATACAAAAGCAAGGACCTTGAATTTTTCCTCGCAACTCCGGTGAAACCGATAAAAATTTACACAATCAAATTTCTTGACAATTTCTTTTACAGCTCATCAACTATGTTTATATTTATTACCGCAATTTTGCTCGGCTATGGAAGTTATTTAGCTAAACCATTACACTTTTATATTTTTTCATTTGCTGGCGTCATCGTTCCATTTATGCTTATGTCCGCATCTATCAGCATCACAGTTTTGATGCTGATCTTGAAACTTTCAAAAAGAATTGACATAAGGAAACTTGCGGTCATCGCTGGTTTAATTTATGCTCTCGGAATTTATCTTTACTTTAAAAGCGTAAATCCGACGAAGTTATTTACAGAAGCGATGAAATACTATCCACATATTGATCAGTACTTTGCACAGATTGATCCCTCAATAGCGATATATCTCCCAAACCATTGGGTTGCAGAGATATTTTATTTCAGTGCGAAAGGGAACTCGGAAATGGTTTTGAAATACTTTTTGATTTTGATATCGGCAACCATCGGGATGCTTCTTGTTAACTTTGGGGTCGCACGAAAACTTTATTTTGAGACATTATTTATCGCTTTTGATTTAAAAAATAAAATTAAGAAAAGATTTGATTTTGAGTTTTTAAGCTTTGCCAAAAGATCCATTCTTCATCCTCAAGTTGAAGTTTTCATCAAGCGTGATCTAAAAATGTTTTTAAGGGAACCAAGCCAATGGGTTCACCTTTTAATAATGGTCGTTCTTGTTTTGATATTTATCGCCAGCCTGATCAAAATGCGTTTATATAGAGTTGAAGCACAAATTTTAACTCTTGCTTTCATATCAATTTTTTCATTTAATGTTTTTCTTATCGCATCAATTGTAATTCGTTTCGTTTATCCATTGATTTCGCTTGAAGGACCAAGCTATTGGACTGTGAGGTCATCGCCTGTTAAGCTATCACGACTTTACATTCATAAGTTTATAATCTCGTTCTTTCCAATTCTTATAATCTCTGAAGCTATAGCCTATGCATCTGTTTTCCCATTTGGCAAAGACCAAAATATTGGAGTATTAATAACAACGGTAAGTTTCTTCGTCACACTTACATATGTCTCGCTTGGACTCGGTATGGGTGGATATTTTGCAAACTATATGGAGAAAAGCCCTGTTAGACTTGCTTCATCGAGGGGAGCAACAATTGCACTTTTACTTGGGCTCGTGTTAATTTCAATTTTCGCAGGGATCATTTTCGTTCCTATAACTTTTTATTTCCAATCCTTAAAGTTTAACTCAGAATTTTTCAAATCCGCAATTATAGGGGCATTTTTAGCCTCAATTATGCTTTCCATTCCATTCAACTTGCTTGGGTTAACAAGCATGAAAAGAGATTTTTAATTTTTTCATAAGTCTTTTTTGATTAAAGCTCAATCGTGATCTCCTGGATAGAGCGTCTGACTACGGGAAAATTTTTAGATCTTTCAATAAATTTTACTTGCCCAAAAAATCTTGGCAGATTAAATTTTAAATGAAAACAAATTTGGAGGTAAGCCATGCTTAAAAAAATTTGGTCCTTAGTGTTACTTATATTCATATTTAGTGCCTTAACAAGGGGACAAGTTAAGATAATAGTTCTACCAGAGCACGAGAAAAACTTTAACAAGTTAATTGCTTGGTTAGGCGAGAATAAACTTTTTAAAGATAACGAATTGCTTATAAATCTGATCAGGGAAACATTTCTATCTGCAAAAGCAGGGGATTATGAAAAATACTCTGTTAATTTAAACAAGTTTCGTAAAGAGTTCGGAAAATTAAGCGATGAGCAAAAAAGTGAACTTTTGAAATTTATGCTATCTTCACTTACACCGGTTAAGAGAACGACAAAACCGCTACAGAGCCCAGGGTGTAATGCTGATTGTTTGCTAACATCTTGTGAAACCACATGCCCCACTGGAACAAAGCCGAAATGTCAATGCGGTTGCTTTTTGCAGATTGTGGATGCGAACCATATTAATTTTTTCGAATTTTCAACTTACTTAAAAGTTTGTTGTTTCTTATGTTGTAATGCAAAGACTTGATTGCACTTTTTAAAGTTCAAATCTCAAAGGGCAGATAATTTTTAAAAAACCCGAGATATATTCCGAGAAAATTTAGATAAGCTAAGAAAGGGGGGTATCATTTCTTGAAAAGTTAAAATAAAAAATTTAGGTTTAACTTCAATTTAGTTCAAAGCGTTCCTAACAAATGCCGAAAATTTGAAATAAAAATTTTTATTCAGTATATTTAAAACAGAATGCGCCCGTAGCTCAACTGGATAGAGCGTCTGGCTACGGACCAGAAGGTTGGGGGTTCGAGTCCCTCCGGGCGTGCTATAAATTATTTATTCTCCTCACCTTCTTCATCTGGAGATAATCCCAAATCACCAAACAACATCATTCTTGCTTTTTCAGACATCATGCTTGGATTCCATCTTGGTTCCCACACTACTACAACATCCGCATCTTTTACTCCAGGTATTTTAAGTAATCGTTCACGCACTTGCTGGCTTATGAATGTATGCGCTGGACAGCCTGGAGCCGTAAGCGTCATTTTAACACCAACCCAATCATCAATGATCTTAACCTCATAAACAAGACCGAGATCTACAATATTTATCGGAATTTCAGGATCATAGCATTCTCTTAAAGCTTCGTATACCTGTTCTTCTGTTACCATGGCTTAAAAG
>JBCNVC010000068.1:5105-7885 GCA_039630395.1 Candidatus Kryptonium sp.
ACAATATTTATCGGAATTTCAGGATCATAGCATTCTCTTAAAGCTTCGTATACCTGTTCTTCTGTTACCATGGCTTAAAGATAATTTTGTTTTTGTTTAATATAGCAATTTTAAAGAAAAATTTTAAAGTTATTTTTTCTTTTTGGGGCTTGTGGTTGCCTCATAAAGTTCAAGTTTTTCAAGCATCTGAATTGTTTTGTTTATCTGCTCGCGAAGTTCAGCAAATGACGCAACGACTTTGTTTATCTCGTCTTGTGGGAGATCTGATTCCAAAGAAATTTTAGCAAGAAGTTCTTCAACACCAGCTCTCATTTTTTGATAACTTTTTAAGAATGCCTCACGAAGCAACTTCGGAGTCAACTTAACAGAACTTAATTTAACTCTCGGACCCGTCCCGTAGATCCCAACTTGCATTAAAATCCTCTCCACGCTTTCAGGAAGGTCATAGTGAACTGTTTCGCTTGACTCAATAACATCAAATTTTCTGCTTCTCTTAAGTGCAGATACAAACTCTGAAAAAGTAGGAAGCGATATATCTTTGTGGTTATACTTTATTAACAAATAAATTTTCCTTGCTGGCACAAGGATTTCATCATCCTTTGAAACTATATCTTCAACTATTTTCATTAATTTTCTTGAAAGCATCCTCATTTATATAGAATTGATTCTTCTGTGCTTTTGTCAAAGAAATGCACCCTTTTCATATCAATCATAAGTTCTTTGTAAATTCCCGTTTGCAATTCCTCATGTGCAGGGATTCGTGCAACACACTGCGCGGTTGCGCTCGCAAAATAAACATAAATTTCATTTCCCATTGGCTCGACAACATCAACTAAAACCTTTATTCTCTCCCCGTTTGATATTTGAGTATAAACCGGGTCATATATATGTTCAGGTCTAACACCAAGAACAACTTCTTTCCCAATATAGTTTTTCAGCTTCTCATAGTATTCCTGGGGAATCGAAAGTTTAAAACCGTTATTATTTTCAACGAATTTCAATCCTTCGTCTTGGATTATTTTCCCATCAAGAAAATTCATTGATGGACTGCCGATGAAACCTGCAACGAATTTGTTTTTGGGGAAATTATAAAGATTTAACGGCGTATCTATCTGTTGAATTATTCCATCTTTCATTACGACAATTCTATCGCCCATAGTCATCGCCTCAACTTGATCATGAGTAACATAAATCATCGTTGCACCAAGCTTCTGGTGAAGTTTTGATATCTCGGTTCTCATTTGAACTCTAAATTTTGCATCAAGATTGCTTAACGGTTCATCGAACAGAAAAACCTTTGGATTTCTCACTATTGCTCTTCCAACAGCAACGCGTTGTCTTTGTCCGCCGGAAAGCTCTTTCGGCTTACGATCAAGCAAGTGCTCAATACCGAGAATTTTCGCAGCCTCTCTAACTCTTTTATCAATCTCATTTTTCGGATATTTACGAAGTTTCAACCCAAACGCCATATTTTCGTAAACGGTCATGTGCGGATAAAGTGCGTAATTTTGAAAGACCATTGCTATGTCTCTATCCTTCGGAGGGACATCATTGACAATTCTATTGTCAATGTAGATATAACCTTTTGTGACCTCCTCAAGTCCTGCGATCATTCTCAAAGTTGTAGTTTTTCCACAACCAGATGGACCAAGCAAAACCATAAATTCACCATCTCTAACTTCAAAGCTCACATCTTTGACGGCGACGACATTATTTGGATAAATTTTGCTCACATTTTCAAGTTTAACCTCTGCCATTTTCTCGCTTCTCCTTAGGTTAGGTTATTAAAAAGTATTTTTGCTTTAATTTATAATTTTTTTCAAAATTTCGTAAAAGTTTGGTAGAGAAATTTTAACACAATCAGGTTCGTCTATAATTGTTTCACCTTCGGCGATCAATCCAGCAATTGAAAAAGCCATTGCAATTCTATGATCACCAAATGTTTTAATTAAATTTCCCTTTAATTTTTTCCCACCCTCAAACGCAAAACCATCTTCATACTCTTCAACTTCAATTCCCATATTTCTTAAATTCACAACAACTGCTTTTATTCTGTCACTTTCCTTATTTCGCAAATCCCAAGCATCGCGAACCTCAAAAGTGCCCTCAGCAACTGTTCCTGCAATTGCAAGTATAGGTATTTCATCAATTATATTCGGAATTATCTCGCCTGAAAGAGTTAAATTTTTAAGATTCACTTCCTTTTCAGATCTAACAATTAAATCCCCAATTGGTTCATTTGTTACTTCTTTTAAATTTTGAATTTCAATTTGGGCTCCCATTTTCTTTAAAACTTCTATAAATCCAATTCTCGTTGGATTTAAACCCACATTTTTTATAACTATGTTTGAGTTTGGGATGACTAAAGCAGCAACGACAAAAAAAGCTGCTGCTGATATATCATTGGGGACTATGTAATGCTGAGGTTCTATTTTTATTTGCGGGTCAATTTCAATTATCCTTTTACCGTCTTCATTTCTTACTTTAAGGTTAATCAATCTTTCCGTGTGATCTCTGGTTGGAATTTTTTCTATTATTATTGTTTTACCATCTGCATGAAATCCAGCAAAAATTAGACAAGATTTTACTTGAGCGCTCGGAATTTCAAGTTCATATTCAATAGAATTTAACTTCTCAACAGCATAAATTCTTAGTGGTGCGGTTCCATTTTCAGTAGCTTCAATCTTTGCTCCCATTAATTTAAGTGGTTTTACAATTCGCATCATTGGACGCCTGCGCAATGAAGCGTCGCCTGTTATCTCGGAATCAAAATTTTGCCC
>JBCNVC010000069.1:0-638 GCA_039630395.1 Candidatus Kryptonium sp.
CATTCAAGGATAACAAGTTAAGTTTGAATTATAACTATGATGTTGCGGGGTTAATTTACAGGCTTGTTAGTTTGAGGTCGTCAAAGTTTGCGAGCAAGATACACACAAAGGGGTTTGGGTTAAATGGTAAAGTTTTTAAGATCTTCACATTTTCCAAGATTTTCTATTTTGATGGTGCGTATGTTCAAGAGCGTCATATTTTCATACCACAGGGTGCGGAGATTTCATTTCTTGTTTCATCTCCATATGAGGAGTTTTTAAAAAACCTTGCTTTCGGGTTAACGAAGGTGGATAAAATATGGCTTGGGGGGAGGGATAACATTTACACTTTGAGATCTGTTGAGATCGTTTTTGAGCCTGAGATATTTGAGGGAGATCCTATGGAGGTTATTGAAGTTGATGGGGTATTTATTTCACCGCTTGTTGTGTCCAAGGTTGATTCGCTTGGTAGGACGATTTTCCTTGGGTGTTATGATGGTGAAGTACCATATCTTATTCGTAGGAATTTATATGAAAAATTTTTGGCATTTTACAAATATGAGCCGGAGGATGAATTTGATTTCATGTTCAAGTTGGATTACATAGTTAAAAATCGTTGGAGCAAGCTTATAGTGATAAAGGAGGGGAAGAAGGATGAG
>JBCNVC010000069.1:648-7659 GCA_039630395.1 Candidatus Kryptonium sp.
GTTTCAGATAAGGGGATCGAGAAGAATTGTTAAGTTTGCTTGGGATGTTGGGCTTGGTGAGAAAAACTCAATGGGTTTTGGGATGTGGGATATTGCAAAATTTACAAAGGCAAAAATAAAGGAGTGGGGGAATGATGGAATTTGAAAAAGTTAAAAGGGCGGTTATAATAGCTTCACTTTTCCACGACATAGGTAAATTTTGGCAGAGGGCTGTTCGAGGTAATGATGGATTATCGTCGTCAACTTTGCGTCTTGAGAGCGAGCTTTGTCCGGATATTGGTAAATATAGGCATGTCTTGTGGACGAGCGAATTTCTCGAGCAATTTGAATCTGTTTTTCCGATCAACTTATCTGAATCGTTGACTTCGGATCCACTTGATAATGTTAAGAACTTATCTGCAAGACATCATAAACCTTTAACTCCTTTGCATTATTTAGTTCAGCAAGCGGACTGGTTAAGCAGTGGTATGGATAGAACTAAAGCGGAAGATGTGAAAGATGAAGAGATTGGTGATTTTAGAAGAAAGCGTTTAAAATCAATTTATAGCTATGTTAAGCAAGATGATAAGTTGGGGAGTCGAAATTGGGTTTACAGATTAACACCGCTTGTTCTTAATGATGATATTTTCCCATTTGTTGAAGATAAGGTTGAGGATTTGACATCTGATTATAGCAGCTTGTGGAATAGGTTTGTTGATGAGTTCAAAAATTTATCTGTGATTAAGAATTTTAACATATGGATTGGATCAGCTTTGAGTTTGTTGGAGAAATATTGTTGGTGTATTCCAAGTTCGACTAAAGATGTTCCGGATATTTCTTTATATGATCATTTAAAAACGACATCTGCAATTTCGTTGGCTCTTGTTTTTTATCATCATGAGAATGGGACTTTACACAGTTCTGAAAAAATAAAGGACATGAAAGATAAGAAGTTCCTTTTTATCCTTGGTGATTTAAGTGGGATTCAAAATTTCATATATTCTTTGTCGATTACAAATGTTAAGGGGGCGAGCAAAATTTTAAGGGCGAGATCGTTTTATTTACAGGCAATTGTAGAAGCAGGGGTTCATTATATTCTTGATAAACTTGGGCTTGCTCCGGTTTCAGTGATCATGAACGCTGGGGGTCGTTTTATAATACTTGCTCCAAATCTTGGTAGTGTAAAAGCAAAGTTAAAAGAAATAGAAAGTAATATAGCCACTTGGTTATTTGATGAATTCAACGCAAAAATTTCACTTAACATTTCGTATGATCTTGAGATCTCGGGTGAGGAGTTAATGATTGGAAATTTTGAAAATGTTCTCAGGAGAATGGTGCTTTCGGTGGAGAGGAAGAAGAAAAAGAAATTTTATGAAATTTTCAAGGGCGGGCACAGCTTTGTTCTCGATAGTTTATATGATAATTTGAGAAGGGATGGGCATTGTAGATTTTGCGGTGAAAATCCGGCTAGTACGACATTAACGAGCGAAGATGGAGAAATTTTAAAAATATGTAATCAATGCAAGACATTTCAGGATCTTGGAAGATGGTTAATTGAAGTTGATGCGATTTCGTACACAAGGGGTGAGACGGCGGTCAAGCGGAAAATCAAGCTTTTCAGCGATGTTTATCTTAATCTTCTTGAAATGAAAGAAGTAAAAGTCGCCGATAACTGTTACTATGTTGAGCTTTTGGGGCAAAAGGAAGGGTTTATATATCCTGTGAAATTTTTAGCTAATCATGTTCCCGTGTGGAAAGTTGATGAAGGTGGAATTTTTGAATTGGTAAGGGAAACAGAGCAGGATTTCAAAAGTGCGGTTGGAAGAGTGAAGACATTTGGAGAACTTGCAGAGATGGGTATTGTTCATAGGGAAAATGGAGAAGTTGAAAAGGAGGGGAAAGCGATGGTTGGGATTTTGAAAGCGGATGTAGATAATCTTGGACAGATTTTTTCAGGGAAGTTTGTTAAAAATTTGAGCATTTCAAAGTATGTGACTTTGAGCAGAAATTTTGAGCTTTACTTTGGTGGTTATTTAAATAATTTACTTAAGACAAAATATGAGAATATATATGTGATTTATTCTGGTGGGGATGATCTTGTTTTAGTTGGTGAATGGAAGGAAATAATTCAAGTTGCGGAAGAGATTTACAAGAAATTTAGGGAGTTCACAACGAAAAATAATTATATAACTTTAAGCGCTGGAATTTCTCTCATTGGTCCGAAATATCCGATCAATAGGGGTATACTGCTTGCGGATGAGTTTCTTGACAAGTCAAAGGAAAGTGAGGGTAAGGATAGTTTGACGATTTTTGGCACAACGGTTAAGTGGGAGTTCTTACAGAAGCTTTGGGAGTGGAGATCTTATTTTGAGAGGTGGTTGACATCGAAGGAATCAAAGGTTAAGACGACATTTATGCATAGATTATTGCTTTATCAAAGGATGGCGAAAGATTATTACGAAAGCGGAGATCCGAATGGTTTGAGGTTTACATATCTTTTAAAATATGATGTTGTTAGAAATCTCGTTGAGAGAAAGGGGAACACGATAGTTAAAGGTGAAGAGGAGATGAGGAAGTTGTTTGAGCTTGTTGAGAATAATTTAATTGAGGATTACAAGAGACTTTGGCTTTCACTAAATATTCCAATTTTCTATGTTCTTTACAAATACAGAGGTAAAAAACTAAAAGGAGGAAGTTAAAATGGCGGAAAGATATTTTTTAAGGAAAGCAAGTGACGGAAGTTGGATTATCAAGGAGGAATTTTTGACAACAAAGGCGAAGGAATGGGCTAAAAAATTTGCTGAAGAAGGATTGAAGAGAAGTCAGCTAAGAAGATTTTATAACGAGGTCAGATCGCTTGCGGATAGGGTTAAAGATGACACTTCGTTTCAAAGGATTTTGCCGTTAATTAGAATGCTTAAGCCGAAAGGTGGCTTATCAAAGGGGCGCAAATTAGTACCTAATTCGTTTGTTGATTTTATAGATACTTGCGTTGATGAAAAATTTGGTTGACAGGTATGATTTTCTTAGGTTTTGTAGGGCATTTTGAGGCGTTGTTGGTTATCATTATTCAATATCAAAAGATTAAAAGTTTACAACAATAAAATTTAGGAGGTTTTAAGCTATGAAGCTTGTAAAATATAAAGTCATCACAGGGAAGATTAAGCTCTTAACAGGTCTTCACATTGGTGGTAGCAGTGAGGTAATTGAGATTGGTGGCATGGACAATCCGGTATTAAAGCATCCGATTACAAATGAGCCATATATCCCTGGATCTTCGTTGAAAGGGAAGATAAGGAGTCTGCTTGAGTTATCGCTTGGCAAAATAGAGAATGGTAAAGGTTCCGTTCACCAATGTAGCGATGTTAATTGTGAAATATGCAGAGTATTTGGCACTTCGGCGGCAGATTCTGGCAGGATGGGGCCGACGAGGGTTATATTTAGAGATGCTTTTATTGACGATGGATATAGAAAGGAAATGGAAAGCAAAGGGCTTACAGTTTATGATATAGTTGAGGAGAAGGTGGAAAATTCTTTAGATAGAATAACAGCGCGAGCGAATCCGAGGCGTCTTGAGAGGGTTGTTCCTGGGGTTAAATTTAGATTTGAAGTTGTTTATCGCGTTTTTGATGTAGATGGGGATGGTGGTAGCGGAGACGAAAGACTTTTTGAAATTGTTAAACGAGGTATGAAATTGCTTGAGTTTGATTGTTTAGGTGGATATGGGAGCAGAGGAAGTGGGAAAATTGCCTTTGAAGATATAGAGATAAAAGATTATAAACCAGAGGAGTTAAAAATAGAAACTTGAATTTGCTATGAAGACATACAAAATAAATTTTCGGCTTAAGGGTTCAGCTATAACTCCATTTCAGTCGGATACGATCTGGGGACACTTTGCTTGGGCTTGTTTTTACATATGGGGTGAGAAATTCGGCAGGGAATTTATCAAAGCGAATAAGAATGGAAATCCGACGCTTGTGACAAATGCATATCCTGATGGATATATACCAGTTCCATTAGTTGAAATAAAATACATTGGTGATGAAGATAGCCAGCTTTTTAAGGAGATAAAGAAGCGCAAAATTATGAAAATAGAAAACTTCAGAAAAATAAAGGACAATCTCAGTTGGGATAGCGTTTTCAATATTTTGAAAACTGAAGTTACAGATAGTGCGCGGAGTGGAGGGATCAGCAAGTTTACTGTTATGAGAAATAAGATCGATAGATTGACATTTACTACTTCTGGTGAGGGTGAGCTGTTCGCAACTGATGAGGTGTTTTACGATCCCGAATTTAAAATGTGGTTTGCGGTTAGAACAGATTTTTTAAATAGAGAGCAGATAGAGAAAATTTTGAAGCATATTGAACTTTCAGGTTTTGGTGCGGATTCTTCGATTGGAAGGGGGAGATTGGAGTTCATCTCGATAGAAGAAGATTATGAATTTCCTGAAAGTGATAATGCAAATGCGTTTGTATCTCTTTCAAATTTCATCCCGACACAAGAGGATTTAAACAATTCGGAGGACATGTGGTATAGCATTTTTACAAAATATCCGAAGGTGGGAGGACATTTTGCACTTAGTGATCCATTTAAAAAACCTTTGGTTTTTATGGAGGCTGGTTCTGTTTTCAAAGTGAAGCAAGTTAAGAATTTTTATGGTCGAGTTATAGAAAATGTGCATTCAAATTCTGAGGTTGTTCAATATGCCTATGCATTCCCATTAAAAGTTAGATTGGAGGGGTAGATATGGTAGAGTTCATTAAGGGATACAAAGTTAAGTATAAAATTTTAACTCCTGTTCATATTGGAACAGGTGAAGAGCTAAGCCCGTTTGATTATGTGATTGTTGATAATATGTTTCATAGGATATCGGCTGACGAGTTGATTTCAAGTTTAAGTGATGAGCAGTTGAGAATGTTTTACAGCTATATTCGGGTCAACAATATAACTAGTTTAAGAAGTTTAATAGTTGCGAACTTTAAGTCTGAGAAATTTTCAAAATATTCGGTTAGAGTTTTACCAGGCGTTGCGAATAAGTATAGGGAAAACTTAAATAACATAAACAATCAGCTTTTGATTTCTCCTTTTATCAGAACTCCTGATAGTTTTAAACCATATATCCCGGGAAGTTCAATTAAAGGTGCAATAAGAACTGCGATAATTGACGACATCGTGCGTGGGAAGAAATATGAGAAGAAATATAAACCACAGGGTGCAAATTGGGAGCTTTTCGCGATGGAAGCAGTAGAGATAGTTTCATCTGGTGAAAAAAAGCAGGAAAGGGCAAGTATATCTCGTGATCCGTTTAGAACATTGAAAATTTCGGATGTTTTCATAGATAATGAAGTTATGTTGATAGGTGAGGTTTTAAATGCTAAAGTTAATAAAGCAAAAGGTAGGCTTGATACCATAGGCATCCAGATGATAAAGGAGGTTGTCTCAGGATATTTAAATCTTGGGAAACCAGTTGAGTTTGAAGGAGAAATAAGAATTGATGAATTTTTGCCAAGGGTGAAAAGGAAGGATATGTATTATGGAGTGTCTATGCCCATAGATAAGGATTTTATAATAAAGACATGTAATTATTTTTACAGTCAAGAGCTAAGGCGAGAGATGGAATTTTATGAATTTGCGGTTGATATGCACGATATCATCAGTAAAATGAAAACTCTTTTCAATGTTAAGCAGAATGAATGTTTGATCAGAGTTGGTCGTTTTTCAGGTGTTTACGCTGTTACTATTAATGAATATAGAAATCCGGCGAATAAGAAGTGGGGAACAACGAGGAATTTATTTGATGGTAGATATCCAATGGGATGGATAAAAATCGAGTTTTTAGAGGAGATCAGGGATTGAAGGTGTTGGAGCGTTATCAAATGAAAGGAAGGAGTTGAGGGATCTAAAAGTAGGAATGTGCTTGGGATGAGAAAGTAGATGTGGCATCGGTAGTGTTGGGTGATTTTTTATAGACTTAAACTGCCTTGGGTGTAAGTTTCTCTACTTGCAATGGTTGCGATCGTTAGTGCATTTACATATTAACATAATAAATGTTTTTATTAACGAAAACAAAGGGAAGTTAACTTTATGGAAGGGCAGAAGCAGTTTCACATAATCAATGTTGGGAATTCGCTTCTTACAAATTTTCAAAAGGTGACTTCAGAAATAAGCAAGGTTTCACAGGCTGACAACGAGTTCTGGAAGAAAATGATGGACGATAGCAGGTTCTTGGATGATATTTTCAACTTCTTGAAGAGCAATCCAAAGGAAAATTCGGCGGAGATGAACACTTTTTTGAGGGTTGTTGAAAATGTTGATCCGAAAGATGTGGAAGTTTATTTATCTGGGACGAACACACATTCAAATGAGATTTGTGTTGTAACTATTCAGAGATTTTTAAAATCGGAAGGATATGGTATTTATAATAATCCTACTTTTTCTGGATACTTTTTTGAGGCGAGCATATATGATGATGAATATGCAAAAGATGAATTCGTAAAAGGTATTGCTAAGATGTTGGATACATTTATTTATCTTGCTTTGGAAAAAATGAAGGAAGGTTATCGTGTTTTTATAAATCCGACAGGTGGTTTCAAGGCACATGTGATAGCGTGTGCTTTGGCTGGGTTTTTGACGGGGTGTGAAGTTTATTACATGAATGAAGAGTTTAAAACTGTTGTATATCTTCCCAGGTTGTTGTATTTGCCAAAGGGACGAGAGATTGATTTACTTAACATTTTATCAGATAAGGAGCCGAGAAGCGGTTTTGATTTTGAAAGGATCAAAAAGGAATATTCGGATGAGTTGGAGAGGTTAAAAGTTTATGGGCTTGTGGAGGTTGAATTGGATAAACAGACAGGGGAGGAATATGGGGTGAAAATAACGAATCGTGGATACTTGTTTGTATTGCATTACAAAGATGTTATAAAGAAAAATAAAAAATAGTTAACATGCGTGCTTATAAAAACATATTTGTTTGTGTGCTTGATGGTATTGATGTAAAAAAGTTTTAGTCGTGCTTGTGGTGGATTCGT
>JBCNVC010000007.1:0-61908 GCA_039630395.1 Candidatus Kryptonium sp.
GTTATATCCATTTAACTCGCCTTCGGCGGGTATTTTTATGTTGGTTTTTTCAGCCAAATTTTTAAGCGCCTCAAAATTTAATGTTTCATCTTCATTAACATCGTGATAAATGATCCTTTCAATTCCCAATTCCATTGCTGTTTTTGCAATTTCTATCGCATTTAAATTAAAATCAGGCACATATCCATTTCTTGCTTCAATTAACAACGCAATTCTCGTTGGGCTTAATTCATTTATAATTTCCTTTAAAAACTCTGGGGTTTCAAGGGTGGCGGTATCAAGAACAATTCTTAAGACACCACAGTCAATTGCAAGTTTTACATTTACATGATTTTTTAAACCACCACTTAAAATTATTGGTATATCAACAGCCTCAACGATTTTTCTTATAGTCTCAAGATTTTCTAATTTGCCGGAAATTTTTGCGTCAACATCAACTATATATAGAGCTTTTGCATTTTCCTTTCTCCATATCTTTGCAACCTCTACTGGGTCATCTGGATAAGATTTTGGAATTTCTGGCAATCCCTGAATGATGCGAGCGCATTTTCCACTTTTTATTTCAATTGTCGGTATTATAAGGATCATTTCACCTTGGTTCCTTTGTGTTTGACTAAATTTATTGAAAATTACAACCTTTTTCAAGGGAAAAAAATTGTAGAAAAGTCGTTTTGAAGGAATTAGAATTTAAGCGAATGTTAAATAAACTATCGTAAAATTTGACTTTTATTTTTCAATGTATTAAATTAGGACTAAATTTATCCTAATTAAAAAACAAATTTGGTAATTGTTAAAATGTATAAGGCAATTTCCCTGTTTTTAGTTTTCATCACATCTTTTGTTTTTGCTCAAAACGCAACATTAAAAGGGGTAGTTAAATTCGTAGGTGAGTTCCAAAACCAAGGTTAATAAGTATGAAGTCTACAGACAATGCGATGCGCTTCATAGCGGTAAACAGATTCCAGCGGAGGATATCGTTGTTAACCAGAATAAAACATTGAAATGGGTTTTTGTCTATGTAAAGGAGGGAGTAAAAGGCAAATATAACCCGCCGGCAGAGCCTGTTGTGCTTGATCAACAAGGTTGTTGGTATCATCCACATGTTTTTGGAATAATGGTTGGGCAAAAACTTGAAATAAGAAATAGCGATCCATTGCTTCATAATGTTCATGCAACGCCAAAAAAGAACAAACCATTCAACATAGGACAACCTGTTAAGGGATGAAAAGTTATTACACATTTACTACTCCTGAAATCATGGTTCCTTTCAAATGCGATGTTCATCCATGGATGAGCGCCTATGCTGGGGTTCTTGATCATCCATTTTATTCAGTTACGAATGATAAAGGGGAGTTTGAAATTAGACGATCACTGGGAACATATACTATTGAGCTGGCACGAGAACTTGAGACACAAACTCAAACTGTGACCGGAAGCCTGGTGAAACTAAAACGATTGAATTTACCTTTGAAAGGAAAAAATAAACTTGGAATTAAAAATCATGTTTCAGCGACAGAGTAGATTTCATGGATTATTATTTATTTTTCTTTGTTGTCGGTATAATTGCAAGTATATGGGTAGTGGTGAGAAACGGATGGTGGCTTCCAGAGCTTGCGTCGGATAGAGAAACGATTGACAAAATTTTTGTGACTATATTTATCATCGCAAGTATTTTGTTTATTTTGAGCGAACTGGTTCTTTCGTACTTTGTTTTTAGGTACGCTGGTGAGCCGGGGCGTAAAGCTTTTTATCTCCCAGGAAACACGAAAAAAGAAATTTTATGGTCAATACTTCCGGGGACGATCGTTGTTATAATTCTTGAGATAAGCGCTGAATTTCTCGGTGGAGCTTCTATATGTATGGAAAATTCACGGCGAGGTTCCAAAGAATGCGTTTCTCGCTGAAATAACGGGAGAACAGTTTGCATGGAGCATAAGATATCCTGGACATGATGGGAAATTTGGAAAAACAGATCCAAATCTTATTTCATATGATAATCCATTGGGGATTGACATAAGTGATGAATCAGCTAAAGATGATATAGTTTTTCCAGCAGGTCAAGGGGTAATGTATCTGCCATTGAATCATCCTGTTGTTTTCTTAATAAAATCAAAAGATGTAATTCATAGCCCTTATTTACCGAATTTTAGAGTTAAGCAAGATGCGGTTCCTGGGATGACCACAAGGACTTGGTTTATCCCGAAAAAAGAAGGTGAATTTGAACTTGCGTGCGCTGAACTTTGTGGACTTGGGCATTACAGGATGAAATTGCCGGTTATCGTTGAACCGATGGAGAAAGTGCAAGAATGGTTAAGTCAACAAACACCAGCGGGTGACATTTATTATTAAAAAAATTAACGGAGTTCGTACAGATGAAGCCTGAACATACTGGAGTCGAAGTTCATCATAAGGAAAATTTCATAACGAAATATATTTTCAGCACGGATCATAAAACAATAGCAAAGCAATATCTAATTACTGGAATTGCCTGGGGATTCATAGGTATGGTTTTATCATGGTTTATGAGATTACAACTTGCTTATCCAAATCAGCCGATTCCATTTCTTGAGAAGATCCTTGGTAAGTGGGCAGAAGCTGGAATTTTGAAGCCGGAGTTTTATGCTGCGCTAATAACGATGCATGGGACTATAATGGTATTTTTCTTATTAACAGCCGGTTTAAGTGGGACATTTTCAAATTATTTGATTCCGTTGCAAATAGGTGCAAGGGATATGGCTTTTCCTGTTTTGAACATGCTTTCTTATTGGGTATTTTTTGCTGCTTCAGTTGTTATGTTAGCTTCTTTCTTCGTCCAGACAGGACCTGCTGCAGCAGGTTGGACAATGTATCCGCCTTTAAGTGCTTTAAAAAGAGCTGTTCCTGGTTCTGATCTTGGGACAACTCTTTGGCTTGTGAGCATGGCTTTGTTTATTGTTTCATCTTTGCTTGGTGCTTTGAACTATATTACGACCACATTGAATTATAGAACTGTTGGTATGTCTATGTGGCGGTTGCCTATAACAGTGTGGGGGATGTTTATAACTGCAATTTTGGGATTGCTTGCTTTTCCGGTTTTGCTTGCAGGTGCAGTAATGTTAATTTTTGATCGTGAATTTGGGACAAGCTTTTTTGTCCCAAGTGGACTTGTTCTTGGTGGAGAGCCTGTTCCACATGAAGGCGGAAACCCAATTTTATGGCAACATCTTTTTTGGTTTTTGGGACATCCAGAAGTTTACATTGTTTTGCTTCCTGCAGTTTCACTTGTTGGTGAAATTTTAGCAACTAACGCAAGAAAACCACTTTTCGCATATAAAGTTTCGGTTGCTTCCCTGATCGGCATCGGTGCGTTGAGCATGATTGTTTGGGGTCATCATATGTATGTAAGTGGTATGAATCCAATTCTTGGCGAAGTTTTTGTCATAACTACGCTTGCAATATCTTTTCCAACGGCAATTCTTATATTTAATTATCTTGTGACCATATGGCGTGGGAATTTGAGATTAACATCAGCAATGTTGTTTGCGCTTGGTTTTCTTGGTTTGTTTATTCCCGGTGCTTTGACGGGTGCTTTCCTTGCAACTGCGCCTGTTGATATCCAACTTCATGATACTTATTTTGTCGTTGCTCATTTTCATTTCACAATGGCAACAGCTGCCGCATTTGGTATGTTCGCAGGTGTTTATCATTGGTTCCCCAAGATGTTTGGACGAATGATGAATGAAAATCTTGGAAAAATTCACTTCTGGGGCACATTTATAGGCGTGTATCTTATTTTCTTCCCGATGTTCTTCCAAGGTATAGCTGGGGTTCCAAGGAGATATTATTCCTTCACTGAATATAATTTCACATCTCAATTTTTAGGTTTAAATAAATTCATTACGATTGCAGCTTTCATTGCAGGTGCAGTGCAAATTCTTTTCATTTTCAATTTCTTTTGGAGCATGTTTAAGGGTCCAAAAGCAGAAAAAAATCCTTGGAAAGCTACTACGCTTGAATGGCAGACCGATTCACCGCCTCCTCATGGCAATTGGGATGGTGAACTTCCGGTTGTTTATCGTGGACCTTATGAATATAGCCCACCAGATGTGGAAGAGGACTATGTCCCTCAAACTGTTCCAATTAAGCCAGATACAAAATCAACTATTAAAATTTAAAGATTTGAGTGCTTAAAAAATGTATTCAAAAACTTTACATAGCTTTTCTCTTTTAACCGCGATATTTACTGTGTTCCTGATAGCTGTTGGTGCTTCTGTTACAAGCACAGGTTCAGGTGATGCAGTGCCTGATTGGCCACTTTCTTATGGAACACTTTTCCCAAGAATGGTTGGGGGAGTTTTGTACGAGCATGGACATCGGCTTGTCGCTGGCACAGTTGGAATTTTAATAGCAATACTTATGATTTGGCTGTTAAGAAGCAAACAACCTAAATATGTCAAAGTCCTTGGGGTTGTCGCCTTCATATCTGTACTTTTGCAAGCGATACTTGGTGGATTAAGAGTTCTTATTATCTCAGATCCTAAATTGCAAGATGTTGCTACGAAGATATTTTCGGTTAGTCATGTTGAGCCAGTTAGAATAGCTGTAGCTATCGTTCATGCAACGCTTGCCGAGATAGTTCTTTGTATGACTTTTTTAATTTCTTTATTTACATCAAGAGCTTGGAAAAATTTTGAAGTTGAGCAAATAAATACTGGATTTAAAATTGCGAGATTGTATACTTTGACTTTTGTTTTCGCTTTTATTCAAGTTCTTCTCGGTGCGCTTGTAAGACATACTCAATCCGGGAATATTATTCCTGATTTTCCGCTTTCATTTGGAAAATTAATTCCGCCGTTTCACAATCTTCCTTATGATCCAAATGCGCCTTTCCCAATTACCTATGCTGAACTTCAATTTAAAGTTGCTCTACATTTTGCTCATAGAGTTTGGGCATTTGTAGTTGCTGGAGTAGGAATTTATACCTCTATTCTTGCTATAAGAAAAAGTGTGAAGATACTTAGAAGTTTCGCAAGTTTGTGGATTTTTTTAGTTGTCTTTCAAATTTTACTTGGAGCTTTTGTCATATGGAGTAAGCTTTCTGTTGCAGTTACAGTTTTACATGTAGCAACAGGCGCAACGCTTCTTGGAACAGCGCTTATACTTGCTGTGCTGGGATGGAAGGGGGCGCTAAGATACATTGTCCTTGAGCAAAAAGAATTAATTCCCTCAAAATTGGGAGTTTAAATTATGATATTTCAAAAATTTTCAAAATTCTTTAAGGACTTTCTTCTCTTGATAAAACATCGCTTGACGACGCTTGTGGTATTTACAACTGGAATGGGATATTTGATCGCAAGGAAAGGAGAGATAGATTTATTAAACTTTATTATCACGATTCTCGGAGTTTTTCTTGTTGTTGGATCTGCGAATGCGATGAATCAAGTTTTTGAGCAAAAGGTTGACGGGATGATGAAAAGAACCGCTGGGAGACCTTTACCAAGTAACAGAATGAAAAAAGAAACTGCGATTTTAATTGCGATCTTAATGTTAATTTTTGGCGAGTATATGCTTTATAAATTTGTAAATTCTATAAGTGCAGCGCTTGCATTAATTGCTTTTGTAATTTATGTCTTCGCTTATACTCCGTTAAAAAGAATAACTCCATTTTGTACATTTATTGGGGCAATTCCTGGTGCAATTCCACCTGTTATCGGTTGGACTGCGGTAAGGGGACAAATAGAGTTAGGAGCAATTATTTTGTTTGGGATTCAATTTATATGGCAGTTTCCACATTTTTGGTCAATTGCTCTATTGTGCAAATCCGATTATGAGAGAGCTGGTTTCAAAGTTTTACCATCTTCCGATGATAGAGTAACGGCAATAAATCTTGTGATTTACACATTTATGCTTCTACCGATGGGATTGATGCCGACGATAGCTGGTTTTGCAGGGAAATATGCGCTTATTATCTCGATTCTGGGCGGAAGTTTGTTTTTCCTACAAACGCTTTCGCTTTTAAGGGAAAATTCAGCACGTTCTGCAAAGAAGATCATGTTTATGGCTGAAATCTATCTTCCGTTAATTCTCGTTTTTCTTCTTATTGATAAAATTTAAAAACAATTCTTGAGGCAATGAATTATGGTGAATGAAAAAAGAGGTATATCTTCAGATATAGATTCTGGGAAAACTTTCAACAACGGAGGTGCTGGGGGTGCTGGCGGGCATTCCTATTCATATGCTCTGCCGGTCAACCCTGCGAAATTTGGATTGTGGTTATTTATAGCTGCGATAATCATGCTTTTTTCAGCTATAACAAGTGCTTATATAGTAAGACATTCTGCTGGAAATTGGCTTAAATTTGAACTGCCTGTAATTTTCTGGTTCAACACTTTGATTTTGATTTTAAGCAGTGTAACAATTCAAGTGAGCTATTTTAAATTAAAAAATGGTGATATTGTTGGATTTAAATCTTTTTTCCTGCTTTCAACCTTGCTTGGGATTTCTTTTTTGATCGGGCAAGTTATTGGTTGGGCTCAACTCACGAAAATGGGAATTTATGTAAGTACAAATCCATCAAGTTTATTCTTTTATCTTTTAACCGGTGCCGATGCAGTTCACCTTGCTGGCGGTGTCATCGCTTTGATTTATGTTATGATTAAATCACTGCTTGGTTATTATAATTCATACAACAAACTCGGGGTTGAACTTTGCGTAACTTATTGGCATTTCCTTGACATTTTATGGATATATCTTTTCGTTTTTATAAATATCACAACATAAAAACAAATTGAGGGAATTAGAAGGATGACTCAAGAATTGATGCTTGAGCAGGAGAAGGTCGTTAAATCTCCTTGGGGTGGTGGAAGATCACCTTTTGGTGTATCAAGGGATAAATTTACGATGTGGATTTTTATACTCTCGGACGCGTTTACATTTGGAGGATTGCTTGCTGCGTATGGTGCTTTGAGGGCAAGTTTACCAAGTTGGCCAAGTAGAATTGAAATTTTCTCCGCTTTTCCATTTACAAACGCAAAACTACCGCTTCTTTTCGTCAGTATAATGACATTTATTCTAATCTGCAGTAGTTTAACAATGGCTCTCGCAGTTGATGCAGGAAAACGAATGGATAGAAAAGGTGTGATTAAATATCTTTTGCTTACAATAGGTGGTGGTTTGTTGTTTTTGATGTGTCAAGCATATGAGTGGGGACATTTGATTCATGAAGGAGCGCGTCTTACGAGCAACCCTTGGGGTGTTCCGCTGTTTTCTGCTTCTTTCTTCGTTATAACAGGATTTCATGGCTCCCATGTTTTAAGTGGCGTTATCGTTTTGATTGTCATGGCAATAAGAGTCGCAAAGGGGATTTATGATAAGCGAGGCTCTTACGAAGGTGTCGAAGTCGCTGGACTTTATTGGCATTTTGTTGACTTAGTCTGGGTTTTCATTTTTGCGTTTTTCTATCTTCTTTAAAAATAATATGAGATTTTAACTATGAGTGAAACAATTCATCAATCATCTAAAAAGGTTTACTGGCGCGTTTGGTTTCAACTCTTGGCAATTACTATCGTAGAAATACTTGTAGCTTTTCTTCCAATTTCTCATTCTTTAATGGCTTTACTCTTTACAATAATGGCATTGATGAAAGCAGTTTTAATCGCTGGATATTTTATGCATCTGAAGTTTGAAAAAATTGGGTTCATTTATTCAATTGTTTTGCCGTTAATTATACTTGTTGCTCTTGCAGCAGCTCTTATACCAGATGGAAGCGTTGCTCTTTTAATGCGACTTGGGCTTGGGTATTATTAAAAAAATTCTTGTTAAAAAATGTCAGGAAGAAGAATTGTTATAATAATTTTAAGCATTGCAATTGGAGTTTTTATCGCTTTAAGAATTCAAATTTGGAAAGTTTCATCCGCTGCTACTTTACCGATCTATGGTGAGATCCCTGATTTCAATTTAATTGATCAAAATGGTGAAAAAATTGATCTTGAAAAATTGAAGGGGAATATCTGGGTTGCTGATTTTTTCTTCACGAGTTGTGCTGGAATTTGTCCAAGAATGACTGAACAAATGAGCAGAGTTCAAGAAGCATTTAAAGATAATCCGAGAATCAAGCTTGTTTCATTTACCGTAGATCCTGAAAGGGATTCCGTTTGGGTTCTCTCAGAATATGCAAAGGGTTGGGGCGCAATTAATGGTAAATGGTTTTTCGTTACTGGGGAAAAAAAGAAAATTTATGAGCTTGCAAGACAAGGTTTCAAACTTCCAGTTGAAGAAGGAGATGGCGGACCAGAGGATTTCATACACAGTGATAAGTTTGTTCTCGTGGATTCAAAAAGCCGAATAAGGGGTTACTATTCCGGGATAGAAACCGAGGATGTGGATAAATTAATTAAAGATATAAAATTAATCCTACGCGAGAAATGATCAAGTTTTTGCCAACATTGAATGCAATTTTAAATATGTTAAGTTTTTTGTTCCTTTTGTTTGGATTCTTTAGCATAAAGAGAAAAGATGTGATAAGACACAAGAAATTCATGCTCTCTGCGTTTGTTTCTTCAGCGCTTTTTCTAATTAGTTATCTTATTTATCACTATAGCGCTGGGATAACGCGTTTTCAGGGACAAGGTTTCTGGCGATTTGTCTATTTCTCTATTTTATCTTCCCATACTTTTCTGGCTATATTTGCTCTTCCATTGGCTATAATTACGCTTATTTTTGCTTTGATGAAAAAGTTTGATAAACATCCTAAAATTGCAAGATTGACTTTGCCTATATGGATGTATGTTTCAGTAACAGGAGTTTTAATTTATCTGATGCTTTACCATATTTTCAAATAAAATCAAACGCGAGAAATGAAGCGAGCAATTTTAAGTTTTATAACGATAATCTTAATAAATTTCATCTTGTCTTTTGGCTATGTTTATTCACAATGTGCAATGTGTAAGCAGAATGTCACAAGCTCAGATGAAGGGATGAAACTTGCAAGTGGTTTAAATGATGGTATAATCTATTTGCTTGTTGTACCATATCTTATCTTTGCAGGATTCGCTATTGCAATTTATGTTTCTTCAAAAAGAAAGAAAAAGACATTTTATCTTAACTAATTTCTCGTCTTTCTAAAGCAGGTGAATTCTGATGAAAAGCGTTTTTGAAAAAGTCATTTAGTTTTTGTATATTTTACTAAAATTGACACGCCTTGTTGAAATCTCCCGGAAGTAGTCTTTGATTTTGCTCGGGAGAAAAAACAAAAAGAAAACTAAAACAAATTAAGTTAAATAATGCGAGAGGGAAAAATTGTCCAAATCATCGGACCTGTTATTGATATTGAATTTGAAGATGGTTATTTACCTTCCATTTTTAATGCTATTAAAATACCAAGGGTTAATATTGAAGGAAAAGAAGAGATCCTTTGGGCTGAGGTTCAACAGCATCTTGGTGAAAATAGGGTTCGTGCCGTAGCTCTTGATTCAACCGATGGACTTGTTCGCGGAATGAAGGCATATGATACTGGTGATTCAATAAAAGTGCCGGTTGGTCCGAAAGTTTTAGGGCGACTTTTAAATGTCGTTGGTGAACCAATTGATGGGCTTGGCCCAGTTGAAACCGAAAAATACTATCCAATACACCGTGAACCGCCAGAGTTTACAGAGTTGAGCACCAAAAGGGAGATACTTGAAACCGGGATTAAAGTTATAGATTTGCTTGAGCCTTATCCAAAAGGTGGAAAAGTTGGACTTTTCGGAGGAGCTGGAGTTGGTAAAACTGTTTTGATTATGGAAATGATTCACAACATTGCCGTTTATCACAAAGGTTATTCGGTATTTGGTGGAGTTGGTGAAAGAACAAGGGAAGGAAATGAACTGTGGTTAGAGATGAAACAGTCGGGAGTTCTACAGAACGCCGTTCTCGTTTTCGGTCAAATGAATGAACCACCTGGAGCGAGATTAAGAGTTGGATTAAGCGCTCTTTCAATAGCTGAATATTTCAGAGATGAAGAAGGTAAAGATGTTCTTTTGTTTATAGATAACATCTTTAGATTTACACAAGCAGGTTCTGAAGTTTCAGCTTTGCTTGGAAGGATGCCTTCAGCTGTTGGTTATCAGCCGACGCTTGCAACAGAGATGGGGGAATTACAAGAGAGAATCGTCTCCACAAAACGTGGTTCAATCACATCGGTTCAGGCGATTTATGTCCCTGCTGACGACCTTACAGATCCAGCTCCGGCAACAACATTTGGACATCTTGACGCTACAACAGTTTTATCGCGTCAGATTGCTGAGCTTGGAATTTATCCGGCTGTTGATCCACTTGATTCAACATCAAGATTACTTGATCCAAAAGTTGTTGGTGATGAGCATTACTATGTCGCAAAGAAAGTTAAGGAAATTCTACAAACATATAAAGATTTGCAAGATATAATAAACATCCTTGGAATTGACGAGCTTTCTGAGGAGGATAAATTGATCGTTGCAAGAGCTAGAAAAATCCAGCGTTTCCTCTCGCAACCATTCTTTGTCGCGGAAGCATTTACCGGAACAGAGGGAAGATATGTAAAATTGAAGGATACTATTGCAGGATTCAAAGCTATAATTGAAGGTGAATGCGATGAACTTCCAGAGATGGCATTTTATATGGTTGGGACAATTGATGAGGCATTTGATAAAGCAAAGAAAATGAAAATTGATTAATATGGATAAGTTAATTCAAGTTGAAATTTTAACGCCTGAAAATGTTATATATCGTGGCAAGGTCAAAAGCATAATGCTTCCTGGGGTAATGGGTAGTTTCCAAGTTCTTTATAATCATGCTCCGTTGATAAGTATGCTTGAGGTTGGTAAAGTTAAAATAGTAGAAGAAACCGGAAATATACTTTATTTTGTTATTTCCGGGGGATTTGCTGAGGTTAAAAACAATATGGTATCAGTTTTTGTTGATTCAGCGGAACAAGTTGAAAAATCTAAAGTTAGCGATCTTTTAAAGGAAAGAAAAAAGGAAATTTTAGACAGAAATACCTTTTAAAATTAATTTTTCGCACAAATGTCTCAAGTTAGCGTAGAGAAGCAATCAACTAAGAAAAAAGTTAAACTTGTAGCTGTTGTCAATCCAGCTGGTTGTACAGGATGTGAGGTGTGCATTGAATTTTGTCCAGTTGATTGTATTTATAAGGTCAAAGGTCCAGAATATATTGATTCATTTGATGGGGTTAAATCAACAACTCTTGAAATTTTAAGAGAAAACCTTTTAAACGGAATAAATCCATTTTCAAATGTTAACGGTGTTGTGATAGTAGATGAGGAAATTTGCATAGGTTGTAAGCTTTGCGCAAAGTATTGTCCTTGGGAAACAATTGATATGGTTCAAAAAGATAATGAATGAAAATTTAAGATGATAGATATATCAAAATCACTTGGATATGCGATACACGCAATAGTTTATATGGCTACAAGAAAAGATAAAAAACTTGTCCGTGCATCGGAGGTGGCACGTGCATGTGGATTATCGGTCAGCTATACAATGAAAATACTTCAAGCCTTGCGCCGTGCTGGTATAGTTGATAGCGCAATCGGCGTTAAAGGTGGATATTTCTTATCTAAACCACTTGATCAAATAACACTTTATGAACTCATATCTGCAATTGAACCATCAAGAGAAGAAATTTGTTATCTTTCCACTGCTATTGGATGTCGCTATAGGAAAGATTGTATTGTGAGAAGCTTATTTGGAGATGTTAACGAAAAAATAAAATTTTATCTTAAATCCGTAAATCTTCAAGAAGTTGTTGATTCAATAGGTGATAAAATTTGCGTATATTCAAGTGTTTAAATTTTTTTGTGCATAAAAAGGACATTTTTTGTCTTAATTTAGAACAAATCAAAAACTAAATCTCAAAGCTACGAGATGAGCGAGATCTTGCATCAATCTCAGAAGCAGGAAAAAGCGCAAAGAGAGCCAAAAAAAGTAATTCCTAAGCAAGACAAGCCACCTGAAAATGACACGGGACTTTGGAAGTTTAATCGTCGTTCTTTTCTAACGCTTGCAGGATGGCTTGGTTTTTTGGGATTCATATTTACATCAATAATTGGGGCTATTAGGTACATGTTTCCTCGTGTTCTTTATGAACCTCCAACGGCATTTAAGGCAGGTTATCCAGAGGAATATACAGTTGGGGAGGTAAGTGAAAGATTCAAGGATTCACAGCGTGTGTGGATAGTTCGTGAGGAAGATGGTTTTTATGCGCTTCTTGCAGTTTGTACTCATCTTGGATGTACACCGAGATGGTTAAGCGGTGAGAACAAATTCAAATGCCCTTGCCACGGTAGTGGTTTCAGGAAATCTGGAATTAACTTTGAAGGACCCGCTCCGAGACCTCTTGAAAGAGTAAAAATATCGCTTGCGGAGGATGGACAGATCTTAATTGACAAAGGTGTCACATACAGATATGAAAAAGGAGAATGGGGTAAGCCAGGTTCTTTTCTACCATATAGAAGCTAATTTAAAACAAAACTTAAAGTTTGAGGTATGCTTGCTCAAATAAAAAAGAAGATAAAAAGTTCGGAAATATATAAATCGATCTTTCGTCATGGTTATGAAGATACTCAAAGGAATAGAGCTCTCATGGTTGTTGACAATGTTTTTCTTCATTTGCATCCGGTTAGAGTTTCAAGACATGCCGTGAATTATGGATATACTTGGGGAATGGGTGGTATTTCATTTCTCTTGTTTATAATTTTGACAATTACTGGGGTTATTTTGATGTTTTATTATCGTCCGGCTGCTGAATATGCTTATGAAGATATGAAGTATTTAATGAACGATGTTCCATTTGGAGCATTGTTAAGAAATATGCATCGTTGGGCTGCGCATTTGATGGTTATAACTGTTATGCTTCACATGTTTAGAGTATTCTTAACTGGGTCATATAAACCGCCAAGACAATTTAACTGGGTGATTGGTGTTATACTTTTGTTATTGACATTTTTATTGAGCTTTACAGGATACCTCTTACCTTGGGATCAACTTGCGATATGGGCTGTAACGGTTGGAACAAATATGGCAGCTGCAACTCCATTTCTTGGACATCAAGGACCTTTTGGACCGGAGCTTGGAATGAGACCTGATAATGATGTTAGATTCTTACTTCTTGGAGGAACTAAAGTTGGACCACCAACTCTATTAAGATTTTATGTGCTACATTGTGTCTTTCTACCTCTTGTTACAGCAATTTTTCTTGCGGTTCATTTTTGGCGTGTGCGAAAAGATGGCGGTATTTCTGGTCCTAATCCGAAAAAGATTTAAAATAAAGGTGTAAATTCAGCAATGCAAAATCTTCTTAGAATCCTGGGACATCCAGATAACTTTCCAATTATAATTTTGCTTTTTACGGTCTATGGTTTTTTCATCTATTCAATGAAAAAAGCAAAGAAAAATGACGAGCGTGGTATCCCGTATGAAGCTGATGAGACCGATAAAGTACAGGTTTGGCCTTATCTCGTTAGGGTTGAATTTATCGCTGCTATCGCAGTAATGGCTTTCCTTCTTGTCTGGTCGATTGGATTTAACGCACCACTTGAAGAACCGGCGAACCCATCTCTTACGCCAAATCCATCAAAAGCACCTTGGTATTTTCTTGGACTTCAAGAAATGCTTGTTTACTTTGATCCTTGGATTGCGGGTGTTCTATTACCGGGACTCATAATAATTGGTTTAATGGCAATACCATACATTGACATAAATCCAAAAGGGAATGGTTATTATACATTCAAGGAAAGAAAATGGGCAATTATAATTTTTGGATTTGGGTTTCTTATTCTATGGGTTCTTTTAATTGTCGTTGGAACATTTTTCAGAGGTCCGGGTTGGAATTTCTTCTGGCCTTGGGAAGAATGGGATCCGCATAAGGTTGTTGCTATTACTAATGTTGATCTAAATGAACTTATTGGAATTCCAACTTACAATCCTGATGGCTCACTAAATCCAATTGCTTCTATTTTTGGAGGAATTGTTGTTATCGGATATTATGCTGTTTTAATGCCCTTGGGATGGTTATGGATGAAAAAGAAAATGCCAGATTTTGCAGAAAAATTTGGTTTAACAAGATATTTGATCACCTCGTATTTGCTTCTAACTATGATAGCCCTACCGATAAAAATGATCTTAAGATGGACTTTAAATGTTAAGTACGTTTGGGTGACACCATGGTTTAATGTTTAACTTAAAAAATAAAAATTTTATAGCAACCATGATCCTAAAATGGCTGAAAAAAAGGAAGGAAATACCAGTTGAGCAAAGAAGATATGATAAAATATATCTTTTAGTTGCAATCATTCTTTTTATTGCAACATTATGGGCTGTAATTGATGAGGTCTCCACACGAAGACCTTGGAAAGAATATCAGAGAAAATTTTATCAATTGAAACTATCTAAACTTGATTCGCTCTATAAGCTCGCCGTTGCAAATTTTGATAGCGCAAGATATAGGGAATTGTCCGAGGAGTTAGTAAAGGCAAAAGCAGGACTTCAATCGGATGAATATAAAAAAGCCCTTGCAGATTACAAAAGATATGAAAAAGAGCTTGCTGAGTTAAATAGAGAATTTCAATTTGCAAAAAGCAGATCTGACGAATACTATTACTTTTACCAGAAGGCTAAGCTTGAGAAAAGCGGACAAAAAGAAACTCAAAAATGGTGGGAGAGAATTCAGCGTGAAGAAAAGTTGATGAACGAACTTAACACAAAGATAGAGGAATTGACAAAAAAGAGAGAGGAATCATGGGCAATAGTCAAAAGTTATAGAGCGAAAGTTGATGATATAGAGCGTGAAATCAGCAAACTTTTTGAGGAGATAAATAAAATTAAAGATAGAATTCAAAAAACTAAGGAAGCGCAGATAAAAATTATTCAGGTAATCTTGCCCGAATTTGAACGCACCAATTTTGGGACTTTGAAATCTCGTGTTGATAGATGTCAAACTTGTCATCTTGGATGGAACGATCCACTTTTTGAAGATGCACCACAACCTTTTAAAACTCATCCTAATCTTGAGCTTCTTGCGAAGCATAATCCAGAAAAATTTGGTTGTACATCTTGTCATCGCGGTCAAGGACCAGCTCTTACAGAAGGATATGCTCATGGTGACAAGGATAAATACTGGGAATGGCCAATTTTGAAGAAAGAAAATATAGAAGCTGGATGTAATGATTGTCATTTCAATGAAGTTAATTTGAAATGGGCACCTAAACTTACTATGGGAAAACATATCTTAATAGAATCCGGGTGTTATGGATGTCATGGTGTTGATGGTTATAACGATCTTCCCAAGATTGGCCCAAGTTTGAATAATTTGCTCATTAAAACAACACCTGGATGGATTTACCGTTGGCTTTTAAATCCGCGGGAATATCTACCACATGGAAGAATGCCTAACTTTAAATTAACATCTGAAGAAGCTGAAGCGATAACAGCATATCTTGTCAAGATTGGTCAAGATAGCGCTAAGAATTGGGAATATAGGTATAAATATTTACCCAATGGAAATCCAACGCGTGGAAAAGAACTTGTTGAAAATATCGGCTGTCTTGGATGTCATGCGATTGGAGATAATAAAATTGTTAGGGAAACGAGAGGTTTAAATTATGATGTCGCTCCTGAACTAACTAGAATTGGAAGCAAAGTTAATCCGCAGTGGCTGTATGACTGGCTTAAAAATCCACGACATTACCTGCCAAATACAAAAATGCCAAGTTTGAGATTAACGGATCAAGAAGCAAGTGATATTGTTGCTTATTTAATGACCTTAAAAGATAGTGTTGATTACTCCGCTATAAAAATAAATTATTCTGATGCTAAAGCTGAACAAGGTTTAAGATTGATAAAAATGTATGGTTGCTATGGTTGTCATGATATAAAGGGAACCGAGAAAGAAACGAAAGTAAGTGTTGATATTTCTGACTTTGCTCGTAAGAGTATTGAACAGCTCGACTTTGGCTATAAGAAACACCTACCTAAGGATCGTCTTGTATGGCTTGCTGAAAAGCTTCGTGATTCCCGCGGATTTTCAACAGAGAGAATTCAATCGAAGATGCCACAATTTAACTTTACAGATAAGGAAATAGATGCTCTTGTGACCTTAATCGCAAGTTTTAAGAAAAACGAGGTCGGCCCAAGTCATGTTCAAACATTTGACGATAAGAGAAAGGAGATAAACAATGGAAGGAGGTTAGCACTTTTGTATAATTGTATCAATTGCCACCAGATTGAAGAGCAAGGTGGATATATTCATCCAATGATTGAGGATCCTGGTTTAAGACCACCATTGCTTACAATTGAAGGGGCAAAGGTTCAAGAACCGTGGCTTTACGAATTTTTGAAAAACCCATCAATTATAAGACCATGGTTTAAATTAAGAATGCCGACTTTCCAGCTTACAGATGATGAAATAACCACTCTTATAAAATACTTCCTCCGTTTGAGCAATCAGGAATTCAAGGTTAGAAGTTATGATGTTCCACTTGAAAAGAAGTATGTTGATGCAGGAAAAGTTTTATTTGATAGATTGCAATGTTTGAAGTGTCATGTTGCTGGAAGTGAACTTGCTGCATCAATGCTTGCCCCGAATCTTGATCTTGCGCCCAGTAGATTAAAGCCTGAGTGGGTTATTGACTGGCTGCGCGATCCTCAAGCAATTCAACCTGGCACGAACATGCCAACATTTTTCTATGAAGGAACGAGTCCAGTTCCAGATGTGCTCAATGGCGATGCAAATGAACAGATAAAAGCTTTGAGGGATTACATTTGGACGTTTTCTCGTAAGAAGGGTTCAATAGTTGTGATGGGAAGATAAATTTAACCGCAGGCGCAAATGCCTGCGGTTGTACTTACTTTTGTCCTTCTCTTTTGTAAATTCGTTTTAATCTTTGAGTTGAAGGTATATTGTTTGCCAAAAAAGATGCTTTTACTGCTATCGTAGTACCACAAACTTTCGTTTTGTGTTTAAAAAGTAAATATCCACCACCATAAACCCCCATATATTTTTGATATCCAACAAGTTGAACTGATTCATCAGTTAAAAACTCTTCTCTTGTGTTCCATGTGTTGTTACACATTGGGCATCTTTTAAACATAGAAACGAAACGCTATCTTTTTGAAATTGCTTTCAAATTATATTATCGGAAAATATTCACGAAACATTAGCTTTTCTCAATAATTTGCAGGTTTCTAATACCTTTATATTTTCTTTCTTTCCATTCAGTCTTCCCACCGAAGAAAACAATAAACGGAAGAGCAACAACATAAATTATGTAGTAGATTTCAAAGAAGGGAAGATATTTGATAAGAGAAAGTTTTTTGAACCTTTTTAAAATTTTAAAGAGAAAGGAACCATCAATGAGGAACTTCAAGAGTAAAACTATTGGGATGACAAGAAGGTTATTCACGAAAAAGGGTGAAATTAACAAAAGGAAATGAAAAATATAACCACCCGATAAAACGCCTATTCCAAGTAGCCCAGTATCAAGCCCGCCGCTTCCCCATCTCTTTTTCTGATGATAAAGTTCTTTCCATGTTTTTATTGGTTTGCTTATAACTAAGGTATCAACATCAACGGGAAATGAATAACCCCACTTCCCTTTATCAACTATTGCTTTTAAAAGAGCCAAATCTTCTGTTAGGCTAAATTTCAAATTTGGATAACCACCAAATTCAAGATAAGCTTTCTTTCTAAATACCATGTTGTTTCCAATGCAGGCAACTGGTTTGAAAAGCTTTGCAACAGAGGCAGCAACGCTAAGTAAAAACGCCCACTCAAGTGATTGTATCCCATAAAAAATTTTCCCCCGATTCAACTATTGTAATTCCTGATGCAACTCCAGTTTTCTCATCAAAATACTTCAACATACCTTTGATCCATGTCCTTGGAACAGCACAATCTGCATCTGTCAAAAATATAAATTCACCGTTTGCTTTATCTATCGCTTGAGCGAGGGCGTTGGCTTTTCCCTTAAGGTTATTTACCTGTGTTTCAATGTTTAAAATTTTGAGATTTGGGTTATTTTTTTGAATATCCTTAAGGATTTCCTCAGTTCTATCAGTTGAGCCATCATTTGCAACGATGAGTTCAAGTTTATCTTTCGGATAATCAACATTTAGGATTGAGGTAACACATCTTTCTATGTTTTCTTCTTCGTTTCTCGCTGCGACGACAACACTCACATTTGGTAAATTCTTGTCATCAATGCGTTTTAATTTTTCAGCTTTGTTCAAGGCGAAAAAAAACAAGAGTATTTCCAAAGAGTAATAAATTGCTGAGGCGATTAGAATTAAATCAAACATCATTAGTGCTATTTTATTTTATAACGGAATATTTCCGTGTTTTTTCTTCGGATTCGTATCAACTTTGTTTTCGAGCATTCTCAAGGCTTTGATTATCATAGTTCGCGTTTTCCTTGGTTCAATCACATCATCGATATAGCCTCTTTCAGCTGCAATATATGGATGCGCGAATTTATCTCTGTATTCTTGTATAAGTTTTTCCTCAAGTTCTTCGGGATTTTCTGCTTTTTCAATTTCTTTTTTGAAGATTATTTCAACAGCGCCTTTCGGTCCCATAACAGCGATTTCTGCAGTCGGCCAAGCGTAGTTTATATCGCTTCGTATATGCTTTGAGCCCATGACATCGTAAGCTCCACCATATGCCTTTCTTGTGATAATTGTGATTTTAGGTACAGTTGCTTCGCAATAAGCATAAAGAAGCTTAGCACCATTTTTAATTATCCCACGCCATTCTTGATCGGTTCCTGGCATAAAGCCGGGCACATCAACAAATGTTATAATAGGAATATTGAAAGCGTCACAAAAACGAACAAATCTCGCAGCTTTTATAGAAGCATCATTGTCAAGAACTCCCGCTAAAACCGCAGGTTGATTTGCAACTATCCCAACGGAATAGCCATCAAATCGTGCGAATCCACAAATTATATTTTGAGCGAAATATTCATGTACTTCAAGAAACTCTCCGTTATCCACTACTGATAGAATGATCTCTTTCATATCATAAGGTTTGTTCGGATTATCGGGAATTATTGAGTCAAGTTTTGGTTCTTCGCGATTTGGATCATCGTTTGTTTCAATTCGTGGTGGTTCTTCCATGTTGTTTGAAGGTAGATAGCTTAAAAGTTTTCTTATATGCATTAAACATTCAACATCGTTTTCACATATAAAGTGTGCTACGCCGGTTTTCGTTGCATGTATCATTGCGCCACCAAGTTCTTCAAATGTTACATCTTCATGAGTTACTGTTTTGACTACATTAGGTCCGGTGACGAACATATAGCTTGTGTTCTTGACCATGAAGATGAAATCAGTTATCGCCGGAGAATAAACAGCACCTCCTGCACACGGACCCATAATTGCTGAGATTTGCGGAATAACCCCTGATGCAAGCGTATTTCTCAAAAAGATTTCAGCATATCCACCTAAACTTGCAACCCCTTCTTGGATTCTTGCACCACCCGAATCATTTAAACCAATAACTGGTGCACCAACTTTCATCGCAAGATCCATAATTTTACAAATTTTTTTCGGATTTTGCTTCTTAAAGCTAACCACCAAATACAGTGAAATCTTGACTGAACACGAAAACAAGGCGACCATCAATTGTGCCATAACCTGTAACGACTCCATCACCAAGCGGTCGTTGTTTGTCCATTCCAAAATCATATGTTCTGTGTCTGACGAACATGTCTATTTCTTGAAAGCTTCCCTCATCAAGAAGAATATCAATTCTTTCACGTGCTGTTAATTTTCCTTTTTTGTGTTGTTCTTCAATTCTCTTTAATCCACCCCCAAGTTTTGCTTCTTCTCGGAGTTTTAGTAGATAGTCAACTGTGTTTTTCATTTGATTTGCTCTCTTAAGGTTTTAATTTTTTTACAAGGTTTATGCACTTCCTAAATTTACAAAAAATGCTCTTTTTTTTAAAGTAAAATCCGAGTTTAAGATTACATCGCGAAAGTTAAACGCGCGTTAAAGCTGAATTAAGATTTGATAAATTGGTTGAATTTTATCGAAGAAATGATTAAAATAAAACAAAAAAGTTTTTTGCATGCCCGAGTTTAAGGTTAAACGACTTTATTATTCAATTGGTGAGGTAAGTAAGTTAACTGGGCTCGAAAGGCATGTTCTAAGATATTGGGAAAAGGAATTTGATTTATTAAAGCCTGCAAAAAACAGGGGAGGTAACAGGATATATACAAACCGAGACATCAAAATTATTCTAATGATTAAGCGTTTGCTTTACGAAGAAGGTTATACTATCGCAGGCGCGAAGAAAGTTCTAGACAGTTATAATCCCGACGAAGATCCAACCGAAATTATCATTGAGGATGGAAAAGTTAAAGTTCCAAAGATTGCTAATCCTGAGCTTCGCCGTGACCTTGACGAGGTAAAGAAAATTCTTGAAACTATTTTGAAAAAACTTTAAAACGGGTTTGATAACCTTAGAACAATTATCGGGGGCATTTTTTTGTCCGTTCTCCAAGCGAAGTAAATTCTCGTTTTCATACTTTCCGTCCCAAGTCCAAAACCGAAATCGGATTTTATTTCATTTTTATTTTTAATTTTAAATCCTGAGGTAAGTTTCCCTTCTGTCGTATTTACATAACCAGCGTCAAAGAAAATAAAGAAGTTAACGAAATCAAAAATATCAACAGGATTTCTCAAAATATATTCAATGTTGGTAAGTATCATTTTATTTCCTTCAAATGATTTATATGGAAAAGCATAAAGCGTTCCGAAACCGCCAATTTCAAACGATTTCTGCTTTGGTAAAATTTTATCAGAACTTGCGAATCTAAATCTGAAACCAAGGTTGTCATAACTTGATAAATTCAAACGGATTCTTAATTCAGCAATTATAATGTTGTAATCAAAATTTCCGAGCTCTCTTTCAAAGTTTATAAAAATTCCGAAGCCAGATTTTCTAAAACCTTCAACTAATTCAAATTTCCCTGTTTTGTAACTTACAGAAAGTGATCTCAAATTACCTTCATAAACCGCGGGGTTTTCACGGAATGGGCGTCTTTTGTTCCATCCGAAATACTTGATATATCTTCTAATTTCGTTTCCATAGTTTGCGTTTGAGTAAGTTACCTTAAAGTTTTGGATATCTGGAAAGAGGTTTGTTTCAATATATGTATCAAGATAAACATCAAAACCTTCATGTTTAAAGTAATCTCTATAGTCATTGTTCCAGATAAGTGCTGAAATCGTGTTTGCATTTGGTGATATTAGCCAATCGTCTTTTGTCCCGATTGTTGAGTAAATTTTCCCGCCAATAATTAGAAGAAAAGATCGGGAATCGTCTTTGTTTATATTTATCAAAGATCTGTCAAGTCCAACAGAAAAAATCCATCTGTGTATTTTGGTTGCATATCCACCGTAGCCATACATGGAAATGTGTTTGTTTATTATATTTGTAAATTTTCTGGGAAAGATCAATCCGATTTTAAAACCGCTCACTCTCTCAAACTCAAAATAAAAATTATCAAAACCTGGCTGTTCTTCGTAGAATTGTTTATACCTTACTTGAATTGCTTGTTTTTTCCTATTGTAGGATATTGCTTTATGAACTTCGGCAAGTGGTGAGAAATTTTCATGCTTTCGCCCCGAAAAATTTGCTTTTTCGCTTATTTTGATTTTTCCGTTGGTTGTATAAATATCTCCGCTAACTTCTGCCCCATTTTCAAGTATCACATCTCCGTTTTTTCGACAAGTATATTTCCATTGATGCGACCGTAAACGATTAAATCACCATCTTGGACAAATACATCTCCTTCAATAAAGTCATCTTTACCGATTTCTGTCTTGCCTTTAAACCTAAATGTAGGTGAAACCAGTGGTGGAATTTCGGAGTGTTTTTTGATTATCTTGAGAAGTTCTTCGCTTTGCTTTTGAATTTCAATAGCTTGCTGTTGAATTTTTTGGATCTCGCTTTGAAATTCTTCTACATCTATAAATTCCTTTTGTTTTTGCAAAATCTCAAGTTGCTTTTTTATTCTTTCCAACTGCTTTTGTATTTCCTTTTGCTTCTCAATCTGTTGTTCAGTGATAAGTTCCTCTGAAGAGTAATAATCTTCAATTTTTTTCAAGAGTTCATCAATTAGACTTTCAATTTTTTTCTCTTCAGATTCTTGAGGGAACATATGGTGGGTAAGCAAAGCAACTAACAAAATTATGAAAGTTTTTCTCATATGCCTTCAAATTTGTTTTTTGCTTCTGTGATTAAATATACGGAAAAGGTTAGATAAAAGTTACTCAATGTCGAAAATGCTGATGTAGGATTTTAATCTTTGGAAAAAATAAAAGGCTTTGTTAACTTTAAAAAAGATCCATAGCTGATGAAGTTGTTGAAAAATATCGGTGATGTATTTTAGTTTCTTAAAAAATCTAAATCAGAATTTTCCCGTGAAAAAGATTTTAACTATTGCATGGTGGGAGTATATAACTAAAGTAAGAACAAAAGCATTTTTAATTTCCACCATCTTAATGCCTGTCGTTATAGTTGCCTTTTCTGTTCTCCCAACGATTTTGATGGATAAAGGGGATTTAAGACAAAAGCATATTGTAATCATTGATCAAACAGGTTGGGGTATTTGATGAATTCAAAAGAAAGCTAATAGAATTTAAACTTCCAGATGGAAAGCCAAATTATGTACCTGTTAATATAAAGGCAAGTGGTGAAGCCAGAGACTTGACGGAATGTAAAGAAATTGCAAACAAAGCGGTAATAAATGGGGAAATAGAAGGTTATCTTATCATTCCATCAAATTTTGGAGTAGATACTTTTACTTTTCAATATGTTGGTCAAAATGTGGGAAACATAAAAGACATTGAACGATTTAAAAGCATATTGAATGAAATTGTCATAGAATCAAATCTTGAAAAATATGGAATTAGCGAAGGTGAAATTGATAATATCCTGAAATCGGTTAAATATACAACGATTAAAATTTCAAAAACTGGTAAAGAGGAGAAAACTGATTTTGTTGGTATATTTTTTAGCTCATATATCTTCATCTTCGCTTTAATGCTTCTTGTGATGACGGGTGGTCAGATGCTTATTAGGAGCGTAGTTGAAGAAAAATCAAATCGTGTAATAGAGGTTCTTCTCTCGTCATGTACGGCAAATCAACTGATGGCAGGTAAAATAATTGGACTTGGTTTCGTTGGATTGACGCAAATGTTGATATGGAGTTTGGTTGCATTTTATTTTCTTTCAGGATTTGCTGCTACATTAATAAATGTCGAAGCGATATTAATTTCTTTGGTTTATTTTGTTCTTGGCTATCTTTTTTATTCTGCTGTCTTTGTAGCAATTGGTGCTCCTGTGAATTCGGAATATGAGGCACAGCAAGTTGCTGGATATGTTAGTTTAATAATGGTTTTTCCAATTGCTTTTGCTTTCCTTATAATGCAAAATCCAGATTCGCTCTTAATAAAAATTTTATCATTCGTTCCATTTTTCACATCTCCATTTATGGTTGCACGAATTCCCATCAAAATGCCAACACTTTGGGAAATTGTAGGAACGACCTTGATTTTATTGTTTTCTGTGATTGGAATGATATGGGTTGCTGGCAGAATTTTTAGGATTGCAATTTTAAGCTATGGGAAGTTTCCAACTTTTAAAGAGTTAATATCTTGGGTAAAAACAAAATAGGGGAAAAAATGCAAGATGCTTCATTTGTAACGTTGATTTTAAGCACCGCAACAATTGCATTTTTCCATGCGCTTGCTCCAGATCATTGGCTTCCCTTTGTGGCGATAGCGAGGGCACGAAAGTGGTCAATAAGAAAATTGGCTTTTGTTTCTTTTGTCGCTGGAATAGGGCATGTTGCCTCCTCAGTTTTGCTTGGGTTTATAGGTTTGTTTATAGGAATGGAATTGAGCAAACTTGAAGGAATTGAAGCAATTCGTGCCGATGTAGGACTATGGCTTTTGATTGGGTTTGGGATAGCTTATGCAGTTTGGGGTCTAAAACATATAAGGCATCCCCATAAACATGAAATAGTTGACGAGGAGATTTTGACGAAAAAAGTTGTTACTGTCTGGACATTGTATGCACTTTTTATTCTTGGACCGTGTGAACCGTTAATCCCATTGATCTTTGCTTCTCTTAAATTTAAAACCGCAGGAGTGCTTACAATAACAGTAATTTTCAGCGTCATAACATGGATAATGATGGTTGGTCAAGCACTACTTGGATATTTTGGAATTCGGCTTATTAATCTTGAGAAAATAGAGAGATATTCTCATACATTAGCTGGCGTTGTTATTTTTCTTACAGGTGTTTTTTTATATTTCTTGGGTTAAATAAGTTTCAAGCTTGAAATGATTAAAAATCACGGGATTTTAAAAGAATTTAATTAGTAGAAATAGCAAGGACGATGTTGAGAGAAGATCGGGGTTATTTGAAAAGATGTTAGAGTTTGTGGAGGAGATCGGCAGTTTATCCAATTAAATTGACTTGAGGGAATTCAAATGGATAATAAATTGCAAGAGCTATAAATGAAATTAAAATAACTTATAAGGGCAATCACAAGAGAAACTTTTAAAAATGAAATCAAAGCGAAGATGACTAGGGGATTTTGAGAGGGCAATTAATGAAAATTTTGGTGTGCTATTTTTAAAAACTTAGAAAGAAAGTTCTGAAACATTAAATCTTTTATCAATCTCAACATATTTTTTACCTTGTTTCACGGTTGCACAATCGGCATATGGATCGTGTTCAAAAAACAGGATCCAATTCTCATCAACAGCTCGCTTTAAAAGTTTTTTCTTCTCTTCCATTGTTACTAAAGGTTGAAGGTCATAAGCCATTACATATGGAATTGGTATATGAGATGAGGTAGGGATTAAATCTCCGCAATATATCAGTGTCTTTTCTCCATCCGAAACCTTGACGAGTTGCTGACCAAATGTATGTCCATCAGAAATGATTAATTCAATTCCATCAAAAATTTCAAATTCGCCATCAACAACTTCAAGTTGATTAAATTCTATCAACGGTAGGAAATTTTCAGCTAGATAACTAGCTCTATCTTTTTCATTTGGATTCATTGCAAGTTCAAGGTTGCGCTTTTGTACATAGTAAGTTGCGTTTTTGAAAGTTGGTTTTATGATTCCATCGTTATCATCTTTCATCGTTGAACCGCCAGCGTGATCAAAGTGAAGATGGGTTAATATGACATCTGTTATATCATCGGTTTTCAAGCCAAGTTTAGCCAGCGAATCTTCAAGTGTATACTTTGTGTGGTCAATTCCATAGATATCAATGTATTTTTCCTCCCACTTTTTGCCGATCCCGGTGTCAACGAGAATTTTTTTCCCATCACCTATTATCAACAAAGTTCTTAATGCAAGTTCAATTCTGTTTCTATCATCACTTGGGTTTAATCTGTCCCATATTGTTTTGGGAACGATTCCAAACATAGCACCGCCATCAAGCTTGAATCGTCCTGTTTCAACGGCGTATATTTCATACTTGCCTATTTTCATTTTTCTTCAACAAATTTTATTTTTGGTAAATTTTGAAAATTAAAATTTTTATCGTTGCTATTTAGGGCGTTTTCCGCTCTTTCAAGCCAGAACTTTATATTAATCAAAAGATCACTTAGTTTGATATTCATATAAGATTCTGGATAATTTTCAAGCTTTTGAATAGCTTTTTTGAGCTGATTGATCGCGCCCCGAAAATTGAAGTTCGTAAGATGATAAAATCCAACCGCTGTATGTATTAATCCATGGTAAAATTTTTTTAGCTCTGGATCTCTTTCATCGTTCCATATCTCTTCAAGTGTGTCGTGGCATTCGAAGTATAATTCAGAGTTGAATTCTTCTATTCCCTTTAAGAATTTATCTATAGACATTGTTGATTAAATTCCGTTTTGATCGAACGATTGCTCTTTGAATTTCGCTTTTTCATTGGTTTATTTCGTAGCACGATTTAAATATAACATTAATTTCTAACAAAGTCAAAGCGAAGTTAGATAAGCTGTTAATTGATTTCATTCAAGTTTGTGCTGTTTGGTGAATTTTGGTGATAGCTATTAAAAAATTTGGATTAGCGATTCTTTGTTTTTAAATTTTTTAAAAACAAAGTGAAGTGATTTAGTTAATGAAAAATCGACTCGGTGTTATTTTTTTGACTGTTTTGATAGATTTAATTGGATTTGGTATTGTGATTCCACTTTTACCGTTCTATGCGATTAATTTCGGCGCAAAATCACATCAAATTGGATTCCTTGTTTCCACATTTTCGTTGATGCAGTTTATTTTCAATCCAGTTTGGGGTAGGATTTCGGATAAAATTGGAAGAAGACCTGTTATACTTATCAGCGTTTTCGGATCTTTTGTTTCGTATTTGATATTTGCTTTTGCAAATTCTCTTGAGGTTCTTTTTATTTCAAGAATGCTTGCTGGTTTGATGGGAGCTAACATAGCTACAGCGCAGGCGTATATTGCGGATATTACTCCATCCAACGAGCGAGCAAAATGGATGGGAGTTGTTGGCGCTGGATTTGGTATCGGTTTCGTGGTGGGACCGTTTCTTGGGGGAATTTTAAGCAAGTTTGGATATAATGTTCCTATATTTTTCGCCTCTGGACTTTCACTTCTAAATTTTATACTTGCTTATAAATTTTTACCTGAGCCCCAAAAACATAAATCAAAGGCGAATTATTTAAACTTTAGCAGTAGCATCTCTCAAATCGTGCAGGATAGGGTTTTGCTTTTTCTTTACTTTACATTTTTCATTATAACATTTGGGATATCCATAAACTATGTTGTCTTTCCACTTTTTACTAAAGATATGTTTGGTTTTGATGCTTCACATAATGGTTTTCTGTTTGGTTATGTTGGGATGATCGGTGTTTTGACGCAGGGTTATCTAATTGGTAAACTGGCAAAAAAATTTAAAGAGGAGAAAATTTTAATTACAGGCACACTTTTGATGGCGATCGGCTTACTTGGAATGACGTTTTCATCACATTTTTTCGGGTTTTTAATTTTTGCAACTTTTTTCACATTCGGGAGTGGTATAACGACACCAACAGTGTTAAGCTTGATATCAATGCAAGCAGGAGCTGAAATTCAAGGTATGACGCTTGGATTTGGGCAATCGCTTTCAAGTTTAGCTCGGGTGTTTGGTCCATCAACAGGTGGATTTTTTTATGGAAATTTTGGACAAAGATCACCTTTCGCTCTTGGAGCATTAGCAATGGGTTTGAGTTTCTTGCTTGCTATTGGAGTTTATTACAGAAAAAATTCAAAAATTAAGTAAAATAAAAATGTTGCTATTGTTTTTGAGCTTGGCTTTTGCTCTGTTTTTGGGTTATTTTTTAATCGTTAATTTTATTGGTCCGGCGATGATTTTGAAACCTAAGCAAAAAAATTTTCTAGTCGACGGAGAGGTGATCTCATCACCAGCAGAACTTGGACTTAATTATGAAAATGTTGAAATAAAATCATTTGATGGTGTAACTTTAAAAGCGTGGCTTGTTTTGGCAAATCCTGAGCCAATAGGGAATGTTATCTATGTCCATGGAGCCTATACTAACAAGGCATTTGGTTTAAAAAAGGCGAAGTTTTTAAACGAGGCTTGCTTTAATGTCCTTTTGGTTGATCTGCGATATCATGGTGAGAGTGGTGGAAAGTTTTGCACGTATGGTTATCTTGAGAAATTTGATATCTCTGAATGGATAAGTTTTCTTGTGAAAAGATTTCCAAATCTCCCAGTTGCTCTTTTCGGAACTTCGGCAGGTGCTGCTATTGCAATTCAAACCGCTGGAATTGATAATAGAGTTCGCGCAGTTGTGGCAGAGGGAAGTTTTGCTAATTTCTATGATCTTGTTCTTGAACATCAAAAGAAAAAGTTTGGATTTACTTCGAAATTTTTGATGAAAAAAGTTCTTGAAAGCGTTGAAAGAACATCGGGAGTTAAAATTGAAGATATATCACCACTTGAATATGTTAAGAAAGTCTCATGTCCAGTTCTTTATATACATGGAAAAGAAGATAAAACCGTCAAATCATGGCATTCGATTGTTTTGCATCGTTACACCTTGAATGGTGAAATCATGCTTGTTGAAGGTGCAGGGCATTTAAACAGTTGGGAAGTGCTCGGAGATACATATCAGAAGAAGATTGTTGAGTTTTTAAGAAAAAATTGCATTAAAAACATAACATAATTGATCATGCCAAAAGTAGCAATTCTAATGGGAAGCAAAAGCGATGACGAAATAATGCAAAATTGCGAAAAATATCTTCAATACTTCGGGGTTGATTACGATAAGAAGGTGCTATCTGCTCATAGGAACCCCCTTGAAACGATTGAATTTGCACGAAATGCCGAGGCGAATGGTTATAAAGTTATAATTGCAGCTGCTGGAATGGCTGCGCACTTGCCGGGAGTTATAGCTGCTAATACGACTTTGCCAGTGATTGGAGTTCCGCTTCCTGCTTCGGAATTGCAAGGGGTTGACGCTCTTTATTCCATTGTTCAAATGCCCCCCGGAATACCGGTTGCAACGGTAGCAATTGGAAAAGCAGGCGCGATAAATGCAGCTGTCCTTGCAGTGGAAATTCTTGCCTTGCAAGATGCTGAGTTGAGAAAAAAACTTGAAGAGTTTAAAAAGCAAGGCTCAAAATTATGAAGTTTGGAATTATCGGACATTTATGTTTAGATGTTATTCATTTAGCTGATGGAAGCGAGGTTCAAAGCTATGGTGGTATATTTTTCTCTCTTGCTTCGCTTGCGAATATAGTTGATGACGGTGATATTATATATCCTGTCTTCGGCGTTGGTGATGTTGATTATGACGAGTTTATAAAAAGAATAAAAATTTATCCGAATGTGGTAACAGATGGGATTTTTAAGTTTGAAGGGCTAACAAACAGAGTTCATCTTTTCTATAAAGATAGAAAAGAAAGGACGGAATGCTCAGTTAATATAGCGAAACCAATTGATTTCGAGCGATTGAAAATTTTGCTTGATGTTGAAGTGGACGGGATTTTCATCAATATGATTTCTGGTTTTGATATTGAGGTTGAAACTTTGAAAAGATTGCGAAAAAGTTTTAAGGGATATATACACTTTGATGTGCATAGTGCAACGCTTGGGGTAGATGATAAAAATTTGAGATTTAGAAAAAAGTTGGATAATTGGAAAGATTGGCTTAGCAATGTTAACACTGTTCAAATGAATGAGTTTGAGGCAAGATCAATTGGAGATGAAAACTGGGATGATGATGAACTGGCCAAAAATGTTTTAGGTCTCGGCGTTGAGGTAATGATTATCACGAGGGCAAATCTTGGATCCACGGTTTATTATTTTAATAATGGTTTTATGAGAACAGATTTGAAAGCTTTTGAGGTCAGTGTGGTTGATCCGACTGGTTGTGGTGATGTTTTTGGTTCTGCGTTCTTTTATAAGTATTCAAAGACATATGACCCCGTAATTTCTGCTGGATTTGCAAATTATGTTGCTGGATTAAATGCAACCATTCCGGGTTCTACTCAGATTGACAAACTTAAGGATTTGGTAAAAAAATGAAAGTTATGATAACAGGATGCCATGGATTGTTGGGACAAACTGTGTTGAAAATGTTTTTAAAAAGCACTGATTCCGAAATTTTAGCAACTGCTAAGGAACCGAGGACATTTCTTGATTTTGGTGGGTTTGATTACACTATGCTTGATATAACATCCAGAAATGATGTCAAAAATCTTGTTGTTTATTTTCGTCCCGATGTTATAATTAACACTGCAGCATATACAAATGTTGACGGTTGTGAACAAAATCGTGAGCTTGCTTGGAAGGTTAATGTTGAAGGTGTAAGAAACCTGGTTCATTCTGCAAGAAGAGTTGATGCGAAGTTAATTCATATTTCAACTGATTACATTTTCGATGGGAAAAATGGACCTTATGCAGAAGATGCGATTCCAAATCCAATTAACTATTATGGGAGAACTAAACTTGCAAGTGAGAACGAAATAAAGATCGGTGGAATAAGGTTTGCGATTTTGAGGACAAATGTTTTATATGGTGTTGGGAAAAATGTTAAAAGTAATTTTGCTCTATGGCTTTATCAAAAGCTTTCAAATGGTGAAAAAATAAAGGTCGTAACCGATCAAGTAGGGAATCCAACTTATGTTGATGATTTAGCTTTTGCAATTCTGAAAGTTACCGAATTTGATAAAGAAGGTATTTATAATGTAGGGGGTAGAGATTTCGTAGATAGATACACTTTTGCTATAAAGCTTGCGGAGATTTTTGAGTTTGATAAGGAACTTATAACTCCTGTTAAAACATCGGAATTAAATCAGATAGCTCCGCGGCCTTTGAGATCTGGCTTGATAACGCTTAAAGCTGAGTCTGAACTTGGTTTGAAACCATATGGGATTGAAGACGGAATTCGTGAATTTAAATATCGGTTAAATGAGCGCTGAATTTTTGAGTTTATTGATTATTTTTGGTAAAATTTTAAAAAATTAAAATTTTGGTGGATGAATCAAATTCAAGAAAAAGCGTTATTGATAAAGGAGGATTCATTTGGTTACATCCAACATCGCTTGGTCCTTGAGCAGCGCCTGAGTCAAGTTAAAAAGGATTATGGACTTTTTTTTACACCAGAATGGGTTGTTAAGTTTATGGTAAATCTTGTGGATTATAAATTGCTTGAAGAAAAAATTATAAACGGTGAGGATGTAAAGATTCTTGAGCCTGCATGCGGTCTTTGTCAGTTTTTAAAAGCAATAAAGGATTCATATCCGTTGGTTTCGAAAAAAGCAAAGTTTATTGGAGTAGAAATAAATAAAGATGTGGTAGATTACTTAAAAACTGTTAAGATCAATGATGGGATTGAACTTATCAATTATGACTATCTTCTTTGGGAAACCAGAGAAAAATTTAACTTGATAATAGGAAATCCACCATATGGTATTCCAAGTCCGTCTGATCATTACACAATAAAAGTTAATGCGGCAACTAGAAAAAAATACAGAAATTTGTTCGAAACATGGTATGGAAAATATAATGTATATGGAGCATTCATTGAGAAATCAATCAAATTGCTTAAGCTTGGTGGTCAATTAATTTTCATTGTTCCAACGACTTTTATGATACTTAATGAATTTAAAAAATTGAGAAAGTTCATAGCTAAAAATGGTGGTCTTGCTATAATTTACCTTGGTTCTGATGTTTTCAAGCCAGAGGCAGATGTATCGGTTGCTGTTATAAATTTTATTAAGTCTGACAAATTTATTGGTAGAGTTGAACTTCTTGATTTAACTCCTAATGATATTAAAACGGTTAAAGTGATTTCAAATTGGAATGGTGAAATGATTACATTTGAAACAAAATTCACACAAAAGCTTAAAAGTTTGTGCTCTTACAATCTTGGTGATATATATGAAATAAAAATTTCTCCAAGAACTCCCGAGATAAAAAATAATCCATACATTACAACTCATCCTAAAGATAAACGATTCTATTTGCCTGTTTTAAATGGTAAAAATCTAAAGTGTGGCGAAATAATTTATGAAAATTTGACAGGTTATTGGATAAAAACATCCGAGTTGGGGAAATTTCCAAGATATTTTGCTAAACCTCATGTAGTTGTTGGATTGGGATTTAGGGAAGATGGATATGTCGCTGCAGCTTATGAGTCTAAGTGTTATCCTTGGATGGGTGATGTTTATCATCTTTTAGGAAAAAATGAAACTTTATTTCAAAATTTTGATATGTCAGATAGAGAACTCGTTGAATATTTGAACTCTGATTATGTGAAACATTACATAAAAGACACATATAGAGATATAACATACCATTTGAATATAATGATGTTAAAAAATTTGCCGGTACCAAGTCGCAAAGAATGGGCAAAAATTCGTAAGGAAATAGTTTTATGAACACGAGTGAAAACTTGAAAAAGTTTAGAGAATTTCTAGAAACCATACCACTTGAAAAATATCGTGAAGAGTTTAAAGATATCAAATGGGTAGAACAGGATTTGCCAGATGCATTACTGCCTATCGATTCAATTTTTAAATATTATTGGAAAGATAAAAATTTTTTGAGTTTTGAAAAGTGGTTTGAAATTTTTTGGGAAGAAATACTTAATAGCACTGAAAGGAAAGAAGCGCTCGAAAAATTCAAGAAGTATTATTTTGATAGATCAATTGATCAAAATAATTGGTTCAAGCGTGGATTTAAAGCAAGTATATCGAACTTGGGTTTCGGTTTTAACGCAGTTAGATTTTTGCTATATGTTTGAATATGTTAACTCAAAGTTGAACAAAAATTTAATTATTGATTGTAATGCCGAACTTGACTTAAAGGGTATTGATGCAAAAGTTAATGATGTTGAGTTTCAGGTAAAGAAGATAAGCCATCGCAAAGAAGCAATGAGAGGTCTTTCTAAAAGAAAAAATTTTATTCAAGTTCCGTATGCTGTTTTTGATATAAGTGAACTTAAAGAAAAAGTCAACAATCCGAGAACACGAAATAGAAAGAAATATCAAAATATGCTTGACATCTTTCAAAAATATTTTGAAATTTTAAAAAACGGCTTTGTTGTTTTTTCCGAGGAGTATTTAATTCTTGTAATTGAAAATATAGATGATGTTGAAAAGTTGAAGAAAGAAATACAGCGACTGCATACGAAATTGATAGGTGAATCTTAATAAATCAAAACAAACTCTTCTGCAAAATGTTAGATCTTAAATTCATTCGTGAAAATCCAGAAGTCGTTAAGAGAGCCATTGAATTAAAAGGTGAAAAAGATCGGGTTGATGAGATTTTGAAACTTGACGAGAGAAGAAGAGAGCTTATCAAAAAAGGCGACGCTTTGAAAGCGAAAAGAAATGATGTCACGGAAGAGATTGCAAATCTTAAAAAACAGGGAAAAGATGCGACCGAATTAATTGAGGAGATGAGAAAGGTTTCAGAAGAAATTAAAATGATTGATTCAGAGCTTAAAAATGTTGAATTGGAGTTGGAAAACCTTTTGCTTTGGATTCCGAACATTCCTCATGAGTCGGTTCCAGTTGGAAAGGATAAGGAAGATAATGTCGTTGTGCGATCGTGGGGTGAGATTCAGGAATTTGATTTTGAAGTGATAGATCATTTAACGCTTGGGAAGAAACTTGGTATAATTGATTTTGAACGTGGAGCAAAGCTGACAGGGAGTGGTTTTCCTCTCTACATTGGTAAAGGAGCAATGCTTGAAAGAGCTTTGATAAACTTTATGCTTGATCTTCATATTCAAAAACATGGTTATATTGAAGTGTTTCCACCTTTTTTAGTAAATGAAGCGTCAATGCGCGGAACAGGGCAAATACCAAAATTGAAGGAGGATATGTATTATTGTCCGGAAGATGATTTATATTTAATTCCGACTGCGGAAGTTCCAGTCACAAACATTCATCGTGATGAAATTCTTGATATAGGTGAACTTCCCAAAAAATATGTCGCTTATTCAGCATGTTTTAGGCGTGAGGCGGGTTCGTGGGGAAGAGAAACTCGTGGATTTTTGAGAGTTCATCAATTTAATAAAGTAGAACTCGTTAAATTCACAACGCCAGAAACATCATATGATGAGCTTGAGGCACTTGTGAGAGATGCAGAAGAAGTGCTTCAACTTCTTAACATTCCTTACAGAGTCGTATTACTTTGTACAGGGGATATGAGCTTTTCGTCCGCTAAAACATATGATATTGAGGTTTGGTCTCCTGCCGAAAAGAAGTGGCTTGAGGCATCAAGCTGTAGTAACTTTGAAGATTTTCAAGCGAGGAGAATGAATATAAGGTTCAGAAGGGATAAAAAATCAAAGCCGGAATTTGTTCATACGCTCAATGGTTCGGGAGTTGCCACATCAAGGTTAATGGTCGCATTGCTTGAAAACTATCAAACTCCTGAAGGAAAGGTTATCGTTCCGAAAGTTTTACATAAATATACTGGATTTACAATTATTGAATAATCAAAAACAAAAGATTTGAAGTTCAATGAAGAAGAACATATTTTGGATTTTCTTGATTTTTGCTTTTTCAGGTTGTGCTTTTTTGAGAAACATCGGGCTAATTGAAGAAAAAGAATATGTTGCAAAAGTTGGACGAGAAATTATAACGCTCGATGAATTTGAAAATTCATTTGCGAAAAATAATGGTGGATTCGCTAAGGCAAAAGAAAGACCTCTTGAGGACAGAAAAAATTATCTTGATCTGCTTGTGAAATATAAATTAAAGGTCCTTGATGCAAAAGCTCACAAACTTGAAAAAGATCCGAACATTCAAAAAGAAATAAAAGATTACTATACGACGCTTGCTCTTTCATACCTTACAAAAAAGGAAGTTGTTGAACCAGGCTTAAAACAGTTCTACGACCGACGAAAGGAAGAAATAAGAGCAAGACACATTTTGATTGAAATTTTCCAAGGAGATACCTTATCTGCTTACAATAGAGCTATGAGCATCATTAAAGAGCTTGAAGCAAATGTACCTTGGGATTCTTTAATTGGTCATTCGGATGATCCAACTGTTGTGTTCAATAAAGGGGACCTTTATTATTTTACTGCTGGAACCATGGTTCCAGAGTTTGAAGATGTGTGCTACTCAATGAAAGTGGGCGAGCGGACGAAAACACCCGTTAGGACGAGATTTGGATATCATATCATTGAAATTCTTGACAGGAAACCTCGCGTTGAGATGGTAAGATTAAGTCATATCGGTAAAAAACTTGAAAGAGATGCGAAACCGGAAGATACATTGAGAATTTACAATGAACTTAAAGCAATTCTTGATAGCATAAAACAGGGATATGACTTTAGTGTTCTTGCGGAAAGGCATTCTGATGATAGATTTTCAAAGGAAAGACGAGGGGACATAGGATATTACAGTAGAGGTCAAGCATATAGGGAGATTGAAGATTTTACATTTAACGCAAAACCTGGTGATGTAAGTGACATAATTAGAACAAGATGGGGATATCATATCATTAAAGTGACCGAGGTTGTTCCGGTAAAACCATTTGATGAAATAGTTGACGAATTGAATAGAACTTATCAATCACAGCGACTTGAGTATGACTTTAAAAGATATATTGAAAGATTGAAAAAAGAATACAATTTCAAGTTAAACCAGCAGACGCTTGATATTTTCATTTCAAAAGCTGATACAGCTAAAACGACATCGCATTCTGAGTGGGATAGCAGTTATACGAAAGAAGATAGAGCGAAAGTTTTATTTGAGTTTGCTGATAGAAAAGTAACTCTTGATTCAGCGATAAAGATAATTAAAAGAAGCCCAGAATTTACAGGTAGAAAACTTGATCGTTCCGGGATCAACGCAATGGTTGACAGAGTTATTGAGATGAAGTTAACAGAGTATAGAGCGAGAAATGTTGAGAAGATTTATCCTGAGTTTAAAAATGAATTGAGGGAGTTCGTGGACGGGATTTTGCTTTATCATATTGAACAAAAGATGGTGTGGGATAGGGTGGATTTAAGTGAGGAGAAATTAAAGGAGTTTTACAACAAGAATAAAGAAAACTACCGTTTTCCGGATAGAGTTAGATTTAGTGAGATATGGGTGACGAGCGAGTCATTGGCTAAGGATATTTATTCACAGCTTAAAAACGGCGTTCCATTTGATTCACTTGTCGTAAAGTATACAGAGCGGGCTGGAATGAAGGAAAAGAAAGGTGATTGGGGGCTTGTTGAAGCTTCTGAAAGCGAGCTTTCATGGACTGCGTGGAATATGAAGGTAAATGAAATTTCAGAGCCGATAAAATTTCAGGGAGGGTATTCAATAATAAAAGTAACAGGTAAAGAACCAAGTCGTACAAAGACCTTTGAAGAAGCGTTTGGTGAAGTTGCCAGCGCTTTACAAGAACAAGAATTGAAACGACTTGAACAAGAGTGGGTTGAAAATTTAAAAAAGAAATATAAAGTCGTTGTAAATGAAAAAGCACTTGAAAAAGCTTTCAATCGTTAGTTTGATTTTTCTACTGATAAGTTGCGGTGGAAAGACTGAGAATGAAGATTATATCGCAAAGGTTGAAGATGAATATCTTTTAAAAAGTGATCTTATTGGTCTTGACTCGAACTTTGTTAAGGGTTACATTGATGAGTGGATAAAGAATAACCTTCTTTATGTTGAAGCAATTCAAAAAGGATATGAGCCGAATGACAAAATTGAACGAATGGTTAACGAATTTAGAAAATCTCTCATAGTTAAAAATTTTATCCAAAATGAAGTGTTAAGCAAAGCAATGAAGATCTCTGATACTGAAGTAAGGGAGTTTTATGAAAAGCATAAGGATGAATTTATTCTTGATAGACCTTTCGTTAAAATTGGATATGTTAAATTATCTTCCCGTGTTGATGCTGGCTCTTTGAGAAGCAAGATATTGAGAATGAAGGATTTTAAATCCGCAGTTTTAGGCTTATCTGCTGAGCCTGGGGTTGTTGAAGTTGTGTTGGAAAAATATTATGATCAATTCAGCATTCCATCTTCAGAGATTTGGCGTGTTGCTTGGAACTTGAATAAAGGTGAGATATCTTTCCCGATACTTTCTGGTGAAAATTATTATTTGATTTATCTTTATGAGAGGAAGGAGGCTGGAAGCAAAGCTGATTTTGACTTAGTTGCTGAAGATGTAAGAGAAAGAGCAATCGTTGAAAAGCAGAACCAGTTGCTTGATAGTTTAATAACAAGCTTGAAAAGAAAATATAATTACGAAGTGAAATGGTGAAAGCAATTTTGTCCTTACTTGTTTTTTTTAACTTAGCATTTGCACAGCAAAGAGTCCTGGATAGAATAGTTGCAATTGTTGGTAATGAAATAATTCTTGAATCAGATTTAAATTATCAAACTTACATTTTCGCAATTCAAAACAATTTGAGACCTGATGACCCAAATCTCAAAAGGTATGTGTTACAGGAAATGATAAATGATAAACTTGTTTTAACGAAAGCAATTGAGGATACAATCGTTGTTTCAGATGATGAAGTTGAAAGACAAATTGAAACACAAATTCAGGCATTGGTTCGACAATATGGGTCCGAGGAAAGGTTAGAAGAAATTTATGGTATGCCAGTTGGTAGGATAAAGCGGGAGATAAGAGATGATGTTAAGAAAAGATTGATGATAGAAAAATTAAAACAACAGAGATTCGGAACTATAACGGTTTCAGGGTATGAGGTTGAACAGTTTTACAACGCTTATAAAGATAGTTTGCCGGAGGTTCCGGAATCTGTCGAATTATATCACATAATGATGATCCCGAAACCTGTTGACTCGGTTGATCAAGCGGTTTATCGTAAAGCGAGGGCGATACTTGATAGTATAAAAAATGGCGGAGATTTTGAATATTTTGCACGGACCTATTCAGAAGATAGGGCATCAGCAAGCGATGGTGGCGATCTCGGCTGGGTTAGACGCGGTTTGTTCGTTAAAGAATTTGAAGAAGCTGTTTTTAGATTGCAGGAAGGGCAGGTTTCTGATGTCGTGCGAACGCCCTTTGGATATCATATAATTCAGCTTCTTGAAAGAAGGGGTGAGCAGGTTCATCCAAGACATATACTCTTTAGAGTTCCGCTTACCGAGGAAAGCGATAAAATCGTGATCTCAAAGCTTGAAGAGATTAGATACAAAATCATTTCAAAGCAGGCAAAATTTGAAGAGATGGCGAAAAAATTCAGCGAAGATGAACAAACAAGGTTACAAGGTGGATATCTTGGAATAATTGAAGTTGATGAACTTGAACCGGAGCTTAAAGAAGCATTGAGCACACTTAACAATGGTGAGATCACTCAACCGTTAAAAATGAGATATGGAAACTCTTATGCCTATCATATCGTCCTTTTAAAGAGAAGAATCCCCGCACATAGAATGAATTTAAAAGATGACTATATGAAAATCTATCAGTTCGCTCTGATAGAGAAACAAAATCGCGAATATCAAAAATGGCTTGAAAAGTTGAGAGAAGAAGTTTATGTGTATGTTGATGAAAGTTTTAAATGATGAAATCGTGATTTTTTCAAAATAAACTTGAGGAGGTTGAAATGAGAACGAAATTTTTAGTTTTTATGGTTTTGCCGTTGGCGGTTTTATTATCGCAGGGAAAAACAGGTAAAATAGAATTTATTGAATATGATCTGCCAAATGGTTTGCATGTGATTTTACATGAGGATCATTCGGCGCCAATAGTTGCAGTTAATATATGGTATCATGTAGGCTCAAAGAATGAAGATACAAATAGAACAGGTTTTGCACATTTGTTTGAACATATGATGTTCCAAGGTTCGGCAAATGTGAAGAAAGCAGAACATATGGCTTATATTCAGAGGGCTGGAGGAACATTTAATGCATCAACGAGTTGGGATAGGACGAACTACTTCCAAGTTGTCCCATCTCATCAGCTTGAACTTGTTCTTTGGCTCGAGTCAGATAGAATGACAAGCTTAAATGTTAACCAGGAGAATTTTGACAATCAGCGCGAGGTTGTAAAAGAAGAGAGAAGATGGCGAGTTGATAATCGTCCCTATGGAACACAATGGGAGGAAACATTTAAACGGCTTTTCAAAGTCCATCCATACAGATGGCCAGTAATAGGTTATATGGAACATTTGAACGCAGCAACGGTTGATGATGCTAAAAAATTTTTTGATACTTACTATGTTCCAAACAATGCCGTTCTTGTGATAGCTGGAGATATTGATGTTGAAAAGACGAAAAAGCTTGTTGAAAAATACTTTGGTGATATTCCAAGGGGAAAATATGAGATAAAAAGACCTAATGTAGTTGAGCCACCTTTGATGCAGCAAGTTAGAGATACGATTTACGATAACATAAGATTGCCGGCTGTTTTCATCGCTTTTAGAATTCCAAAAGATGGGGAGAAAGATTATTATGCCCTCGATCTTCTTGCCAATATACTTGGTTCTGGGAGGAGTTCACGGCTTTATCAAAAACTTGTTTATGAAAAAAGGATCGCTCAAAATGTTAATGTTTTCGCAATAGGTATGGAAGATGCTGGCGTTTTTAAAATAGATGCGTATTGTGCGATTGGTCATACGCCTGAAGAGGTTGAAAAAGAAATATGGAATGAAATTGAGAAAATTCGCGCTGAGCTTGTTGCTGAAAATGAGCTTAAAAAGGCAAAAAATCAGACAGAAGCCCAGATCATAAGCAGTTATCAAACCGTCTTGCAAAAAGCAGATCAACTTGCTCGCTATTATGTTATTCATAAAAACACGAACAAAATAAACAACGAACTTGATGAAATTCTTTCCATAACTCGTGAGGATATTCGCGAATCTGCGAATAAATATCTCAAACCTGATAACTCCGTCGTTCTTTATTATCTTCCAAAAGAACAGCGTGCTTCAAAATAAACGCGATTTGAGAAATGACGATTTTAAAATTAATGTATTTTCTATTTATGATGAATTTTTTAATTAGCCCGGATCAACTTTATTCCCAAAGTGATGGAAAAATTAACTTTGTGGAATTCACGCTTGAAAATGGACTTCATGTCATACTACATGAAGATCATTCAACTCCGATAGTAGCGGTAAATATCTGTTATCATGTCGGCTCGAAGAACGAAAAGACGGATAAAACTGGATTTGCTCATCTTTTTGAACATTTGATGTTTGATGGCTCGAAAAATGTCAAGCGTGGGGAATTTGACAAGTACATATCTAAAGCAGGTGGTTATAGTAATGCTTATACAACTGAGGATAAGACAAATTATTATGAGGTATTGCCCTCAAACTATCTTGAGCTTGCTTTGTGGCTTGAATCAGATAGAATGCTTGGTTTTTCAATTCAAGAGATAAGCTTAATTACCCAGCGCGAGGTTGTGAAGGAGGAAAGGAGATGGCGTTATGAAAATAGACCATATGGTTCTGCTTGGATAAAAATTTCTGAGAAAAGCTTTAAAAAACATCCATATCGTTGGCCTGTTATTGGTTATCAAGAGCATCTTGATAATGCAAGTATGGATGATGTCCGAGAATTTTATGAAACATTTTATGTTCCGAACAATGCTGTCTTAGTAATAGCCGGAGACATTAACATAGATGAAACGAAAAAACTTGTGGAGAGATATTTCGGTGAAATTCCGAGGGGTCCCGAAAGAATCCCGCGTCCATCGCCAGTGGATGAACCGCTTGATGGCGAGGTCAGGGAAATTGTGGAAGATATTAATGCTCCATTGCCCGCTGTTTTTATTAGCTACAGAATCCCTGAAGAGGGAAATCCTGACTCGTATGCCCTTGCCTTGCTTTCGGGTATACTTTCCGTAGGTGAAAGTTCAAGATTATATCAGCGTTTAGTTTACAAAGATAAAATCGCAAATGAAGTTGAAACATATTCTGATTCCAGGGAGCATCCGGGACTTTTCCTTATCTATGCAATTGCAAATCCAGGATTTAATTCCGATACACTTGAAAAGGTGATTGACGAAGAGATAGAAAAAATAAGAAATTATGGCGTGGAAGAAAAAGAGCTTGAAAAAGCAAAAAATAAAATTGAATCGGCGCTTGTTTCCGCAAGACAAACAGTTCAAGGCAAAGCTGATCTTTTAGCGCATTATTACACATTTTATAAAAATCCTGAACTTATTAACACAGAGATAGAAAAGTACAGAAAGGTAACAGTGGAAGATGTCAAAAAAGCAGCACAGAAATATTTAGATTCTAAGAAGCGGGTAATTTTGCACTATCTACCAAAAGTGGATTAAATTTAGACAACAAAAATTTTGGAGGAAAAAGGCATGTTTAAAAAAATTGGGACATTTTTCATGATGATATTTCTAATATCGGCATTAAACACACAGGAAAAAGTTGACAGAACTAAACCACCAAAACCAGGTCCTGAAAGCAAAGTTAAATTTCCATCATATTTGAAAAAAACCTGCCAAATGGACTAAAAGTCATAGTTGTTGAAAATCACGAACAGCCAATTGTTTATATTAGTTTTGTTGTTAAAAGTGGGATTGAACTTATGATGAGAATCTTCCGGGGCTGTACAAGCGTAACCGCTGAACTTTTGACAAAGTGAACTAAGAAAAGGACGGCAACTCAAATTGCCGAAGAAATTGATTTCGTTGGTGGAACTTTAAACTCAACCGCTTCATGGGATGCTACGAATGTAAATGTTCTTGTGTTGAAAAAATATCTGAATGTTGGGATAGATATTCTTCAAGATGTTATTTTGAATCCAACTTTTCCAGAGGAGGAACTTGAAAGAGTGAAAACGCAACGACTTGCTTCCATCAAACAGTCCAAAGCGGAAGCTGGTTATCTTGCAGGCGTTAGATTTGCTAAAGAATTGTTTGCAGGTCATCCATATGGAAATGAAAGCGGTGGCAATGAGGAATCCATTCAAAAGCTGAAAAGAGATGAGATAGTAAAATTTTATCAAAAGCATTTCATCCCAAATAATTCATTTATAATTTTCGCTGGAGACATCACTCCTGCTGAAGCAGTTCCACTGGTTGAAAAGTATTTTGGTGCTTGGAAAAAAGGAGCGAATCCTCATAAAAAGTTCAAGGATGTTAAAAATATATCGCAAACGAGAGTTGTTATAGTTGACAAACCTGGTGCGGTTCAATCAGCTATAAGGGTTGGTCATATTGGAATTGATAGAAAAAATAAAGATTATGTCAAGGTATTCACTCTTAACACTTTGCTTGGTGGTTATTTCAATTCAAGGATAAATATGAATTTGCGAGAAACACGCGGTTATACATATGGAGCTTCAAGTTCCTTTGACGCAAGATTCTATCCTGGACCATTTGTCGTTTCAACAGATGTAAGAAATGAGGTTACAGATTCATCTATCGTTGAAATAATTAAGGAATTGAAGCGACTGATTGATGAACCAGTGTCGGAAGATGAACTTAAGATGGCAAAAGACTATATAGTTGGATCATTTCCTTTACAAATTGAAACACCGGCTCAAGTCGCATCGAGAATAATGACAATTGAAATTTATGGTTTGCCGAGGGATTTCTACGACAGATTTAGAGAGGAAGTTAAAAAAATAACTGCAAAAGACATTCAAGAAACGGCAAAGAAGTATTTACATCCAGACAAGCTTTTAATAGTTGTCTCTGGAAATTCAAAACAGATAAAGTCAAAACTTGATAAGTTTGGTCCAGTAACTGTCTATGATGCTGATGGGAAGAAAATTGAATAAAAATTTGTCGGGTTATAATTTTAAAAACCTAAATTGGTTTTAAAGTGCAAAAAGATAAAAGCGATATTGAACTTGTCCAAGAGCTCAGCGACGCGTACAAGAAAATAAAAAGCGAAATAGCCAAGGTAATAGTAGGTCAAGATAAGATAATTGAGGAATTGCTAATAGTTCTCTTCGCGCGGGGTCATTGTCTTCTCGTTGGGGTGCCAGGACTTGCTAAGACTCTTCTTATAAAAACGCTTGCACAAGTGCTTGACCTTAAATTCAGCCGGATTCAGTTTACACCTGACCTTATGCCAAGTGATATAACTGGAACTGAGATAATTGAGGAAAATGTAAGCACCGGCGAAAAATTTTTTAAATTTGTTAAAGGACCAATTTTTGCAAATATAATTCTTGCGGACGAAATAAATCGTACCCCACCGAAGACTCAATCTGCATTGCTTGAAGCGATGCAAGAGTACCGCGTGACTGCTGCGGGGCAAACTTATGAACTTGAGCAACCATTTTTCGTTTTAGCAACTCAAAACCCGATAGAGATGGAAGGAACATATCCTCTTCCAGAAGCACAGCTCGATAGGTTTATGTTTAATATCTGGATAGATTATCCAAGTTTTAATGAAGAAGTTGAAATAGTTCGTAAGACCACAAGTTTATATCAGCCGGAAGTCAATAAAGTTCTTAACCGTGAGAAAATTTTGAAGCTCCAGGATATAATCAGAAAAGTTCCTGTTGCGGATAATGTGATTGAGTATGCTGTTAAACTTGTTACCTTGACCAGACCAAATCTAAATGGTGCTCCGGATTTCATTAAACGATGGATAAGTTGGGGAGCTGGTCCAAGGGCTTCTCAATATCTTATACTTGGTGCAAAAGCTCGCGCTGTGCTTGATGGAAGATTTACCCCAGTAATTGATGATATAAGAGCTGTTGCTTTACCAGTTTTAAGACATCGTCTTGTGACTAACTTCAACGCAGAAGCAGATGGCGTTTCAACTGCAGAAATAATTGAAAAACTTTTAAAAATAATTTGAGGGAGAATATGTCAGAAAATTTACAACAATCACAAGAACCAATTTTTGCTGAAGAAGTAAAGCCAATGCCTTTTGTTGACAAATTAGTAGGTGTTTTCACAGCACCTGGTGAAGTTTTCGAAAATGTTGTGAAAGCAAAAGCGCAAACAACGGATTGGCTTTTGCCCATTGTGATATTGATCGTGTTAAGTATCTTTTCAAACTTCCTAAAATTTAACAATGAGCAAATTAGAGACTCGTTGGTTATGTTTCAAGAGCAAAGAATAGACCAATTAGTTGAGGAAGGGAAAATGTCAGAAGAACAAGCTGAGATAGCAAAAGAGAGGATGAGCGAGTTCGGCAGAGCACAACAGATTTTTAGCGCGCTTGGGATCTTAATTGGAGTTCCAATAGTGTTTTTGATCGTTACGCTTGTCTATTTCTTGCTTGGAAAGTTGTTTTTCAAGGGAAGTGTTGAATTTCTTGCTATTTTTTCAATTTATTCGCTTTCAAGTTTAATTGGTTCAGTTGGGGTCATAGTTTCAACCCTTTTGGCTTTTTTGACAGGTTCATTTTTTGCATCTGCAAGCCCTGCTATTTTTATGGAAGTTTCAACGAGCAAGGCATATGTGCTGGCTTCCAAAATTGAGGTCTTTACAATTTGGCAATTAGCTGTTTTCGCAATTGGAATGGCGAAAGGATTCAATAAAGATTACATTTCTGGTTTTGCTCTTGTGTTCGGAGTTTGGATAATATGGGTTGTGTTAAGTTTGTTCATTCCGTTTTTCGGTGCTTAATTTAAAACATTGAAATATCATAATGCTAAATTTTCTAATTGCGCTGATCTTGATTACAAACACCTATGCCAGCAGTTTAAACGATTCTTCTGGCGTTGTATCAAAGAAAACTCGTATTGACAAATTAAAGCTCGGGGTGGTTGCGATCGGAACTGCTGGGCTTGGGGTTCTAACTTACAATTACTTTAACACGGTTTGGTGGAAGCCAACAAAGGTTAAAAAATTTATCTGGCGTGATGATTGGAACGATCTTGTAAGAGCTGATAAAGCGGGGCACTTTTATGTTTCCTATGTCATTTCTGATGCATACAAAAATATATTTAAATGGGTCGGCTTCAGCGAAAAAACATCCGCTTTTATTGGGGCTGGGATAAGCACATTTTATGAAGTTGGGGTCGTTGAACTTACAGACGGATTTACAACGCAATGGGGCTTTAGTCCAACCGATGTCGTTATGAATTTACTTGGTGCTCTCTTCCCAGTTGCTCAAGAATATCTTCCAAGTTTAAAAAATATAACTTTTAAATGGAGTTATACTCCATCTGGTTATACTTGGTCTGATTATCTGCGTTTTGGGAGTTTTAGAGACGCTCTTTACAAAAAACAGTTCCATACAGATTATGAAGGGATGACATTTTGGATGAGTTTTGAGTTTCAAGAATTCCTGCCCGAACGGATTGAAAAGTTAATTCCTGATTTTATAAACCTTGCACTTGGTTATAGGGTAAGAGATGTAAATTATGCTGGTAGTGGTTATTCAGAACTTTACATTGCTATTGATTTTAATCTTTTGAAAATTGATACCAAAGTGGGCATTTTGAATGGTTTTATTCGTGCTTTGAACTATATTCATTTGCCAGCTCCGACATTGAGAGTCAAGCCTAAATTCAAGTTTTATTATCTTTATTTTTAAACAAAAATCTAACATTATGCGATGCGAAAGCACTTATTCGCAATTTTAATTTTGTCATTTATAATTTCCTGTTCAAATGATAAAAATGAGGGGGTTTTAAAAACCAGTGGAACAACTGAAGCTAAGGAGGTAGTTGTAAGTTCAGAGGTTAGTGGTAAAATTGTTTACATTAATTTTGATGAAGGGGATAAAGTTGATAGTGGGTTTGTGTTATGTCAGGTTGACACTGAATTGATTTATCAAAAGTACCTTGAGGCAAAATCACAAATGGAAGCATCATATTTGCAATACCAACTTCTCTTAAAAGGAGCACGAACTGAAGAAATTGAAGCAATGGAAGAGGTTGTCAATCGTGCTAAAGTTAATCTTGAAAATGCGCAAAAGCAGTTTGAAAGAATTAAAAGTTTATACGAGGGTGGAGTTGCGACTCAAGAACAATTTGATAATGTTAGAACATTTTATGAAGCAAGTAAAACTCAATATGAAGAGGCAAGAAAAAAACTTGAAGCTTTAAGAAAAGGAGCAAGGGAAGAAGAAATAAAAATTGCTTTTTCGAATTATAATAGGGCTGTTGCCTTAGTAAAAATGATACAAATACAGTTAAAAAATTCAAAAATCGTCGCGCCTATTTCGGGATTTGTTCTTGAAAAATTTGTTGAAATTGGGGAATTCATTTCAGCGGGAACTCCCATTGCGAAAATTGCTAATCTTGAGGAGGTCTATGTTAGATTTTTCATTCCTGAAAAAGAAATTGGATTAATAAAAATAGGTGATTCTGTAAATGTCAAAATTGATTCACACCCTGATAAAATTTTCAAGGGAAGAATAGTTTTCATTTCGCCGAAGGCTGAATTCACCCCAAAAAATGTTCAGACCGAGGAAGAAAGAGCAAAACTTGTTTACGCTGTCAAGATCAAAATAAAAAACGAAAACGGGATTTTTAAATCAGGAATGCCTGTGGATGTTGAGATAATTAAACGGAGGTGATATAAGGTATGTTTGAAATTGAGACATTTAATTTAACAAAAAAGTTTGGAGATCTTGTCGCTGTTAATTCTGTAAATCTTAAGATCGAACAAGGGGAAATTTTCGGGCTTCTTGGTCCAAACGGTGCCGGCAAATCAACACTTGTTCGTCTGCTTTGTGGTTTGCTTCGTCCTACTTCTGGAGATGCAATTGTTGGGGGTTATTCAATAAAAAATGAACCTGAGAAAGTTAAGAAAATAATTGGATATATGTCGCAAAGGTTCGGGCTTTACGATGATTTAACTGTTGAGGAAAATATAAGTTTTTATGCGGGAATTTATTTGAATGATAGAAAACTTGCAAAACAAAGAACCGAGGAAATAATTGAACATCTTTCATTTCAAAAGTATAGAAATACACTTGCGATGCATCTTTCCGGAGGATTGAGGCAAAGGTTATCATTTGCGACAGCAATAGTTCATGAGCCAAGAATTGTTTTTCTTGATGAACCTACATCTGGTGTTGATCCAATTTCAAGAAGGCAGTTTTGGGATTTGGTATATGACCTTTCTGCAAGGGGTAAAACAGTTCTTGTTACAACGCATTATATGGATGAAGCAGAAAGATGTAATAGAATTGCTTTTATGTCTCGCGGAACGATTCTTGCTATTGATTCTCCAAGCGAGATAAAACAGAAGTATATGCGAGGAGAGGTTATTAGAATAATTCCTCAAGATTTGATGATATGTTACAAGGTTCTTTCGTTGCTTGATTTTATTGAAGATATAGGTATTTTTGGCGATTCAATACATGTCGTAGTTCAAGATGCAGAGGTTAAGATCTTTGAGATTGAAAATTTTTTGAGAAGAAAAAATGTGATAATTGAAAAGATTGAAAAAATTTCCCCATCAATTGAAGATGTCTTTATTGCGCTTACCAAGGATGGAGAGCAAAGCTCTCGTTAACATAATTTTGAAAGAATTTATCCAGCTAAGTCGCGATCCAAGAAGTATTATAATAATCATTTTTATTCCTCTGTTTCTTCTTGTCGTTTTTGGTTATGGGGTTGTAATGGATGTAAAGAATGTGAACCTTGTAGTTTGCGATCTTGATAAAACTCAATTGAGCAGAAAATTTATTGAGAAGTTCACATCTTCTGGGTTTTTCAATTTGCACAGCGAGATTGAGAATATTAATGAAATTGATAATTTTTTGGTATCTGGAAAGGTGAAAATTGGGCTTGTAATACCTTTTAATTTTTCTAAAAATATCACTTCTGGTAAACCTGTGAAAGTGCAAATTGTTCTTGATGGTAGCGATGCAAATGTTGCAAGTGTTGTTTTAGGTTATGTTCAACAAATAGTTAATGGTTTTTCAAATGAAATAATGATGGATTTTATTTTTAGAAAGACAGGGAAAATAGCTTCAGCTGTTGATTTGAAACAACGCGTTTGGTTCAATCAAGAGCTTAAAAGCGCAAATTTTTTTGTTCCGGGTTTAATTGGATTAATATTGATAATAATGACAGTATTGATGACCTCCTTTTCTATATCTCGTGAAAGAGAGCTTGGATCTTTTGAAAAATTGATATCAACCCCTTTAAATCCTTTTTTTATAATTACGGGGAAAATTGTACCGTATGCAGTGCTTGCTTTTATTGATTCAATTTTAATTTTGATTGCAGGCGTGTTTTTATTTGATTTGGAAGTGAAAGGAAGTTTATTGCTATTCTTTTTTGTCACAATTATTTTTATCTTTTGCGGCTTGAATCTTGGATTAATAATTTCAACAGTTGCTAAAACTCAACAATCAACCATCGCTTTGGGGTTTATATCAACGCTTGTTCCAACATTTGTTCTCTCTGATTTCGTTTTTCCGATAAAAAATATGCCTTTGGTGTTGCAGTTTATTTCTCACCTTATACCTGCAAGATATTATCTTGAGGTAATTCGTGGCATTATTTTAAAAGGAAATGGGGTTGTGGAGCACTATGATGGAATTTTAATTTTGTGTCTTTTTATGTTCTTAACATTCGTAGGTGGAACAGCGAGATTGAAAAAATTAATGCGAGAAATTTAGTGTATAGAATTTTCGCTATATTAAAAAAGGAAATATCGCAGATACGAAGGAATCGCCTTTTTATGGGAATATTGGTGGTCGCTCCAGTAATTCAGCTTCTTGTTCTTGGGTATGCAGTGACCTTTGAAGTCAAAAATATGCCAATTGCGATTCTTGATGAGGATAAAAGTTTGCTAACTAGAAGGATAACAGAAGCACTTAATTTAACAGAAACATTTGAGCTCGTAATGTATCTTGAAAATTTTAAAGAGTTAGATGAAGTTGTCAAGAGAGGAAAAGCGAATATGGTTATAATTTTTAGAGAGGGTTTCGAGAGAAAAATTATAAAGGGTGAAAAAATTGAACTCCCGATCATAATTGACGGTACGAACGCAAACTCCGCAACAATTGCAATGGGTTTCGTATCAAACTTTGTGATGGATAAATCTATGAGTATCATTAAAGATAAAATTTCAAGTATGAGAATCAAACATGTTCCAGTCTGTGAACCTGAAATAAGAGTGTGGTTTAATCCAGAAATGAAGTCAACATCTTTCATGATTCCAGGTTTGATAGGAATGATACTCATAACCGTGACACTAATAATCACATCCTTGTCAATTGTAAAGGAAAAGGAACAAGGCACAATTGAGCTTTTGCTTGTTACACCTGTTAAGACTTATGAACTTTTACTTGGGAAAATTCTACCTTTTATTATAATAGGTTTATTTGATGCCGTTATAGTTATGCTTGTTGGGAAATTTTGGTTTCGCGTTCCATTGCGAGGCGATCTTTTTTTGCTTTTTTCATCAACTTTTGTTTTTCTTCTAACAACACTTGGACTTGGTATTTTTTCGTCGGTGATATCTCGGACACAGCAACAAGCATTGATGACTGCTTATTTCTTTGCTATGCCAAATATAGTTTTATCTGGTTTTGTTTTTCCTGTAGAAAGTATGCCACCCGTGATAAGGTTCATCACAAACTTTATACCTTTGAGATATTTTCTTGTTATTCTGCGTGGAATATTTTTGAAAGGTGCTGGTATTGAAGTTTTGTATCCCCATATTTTAGCTATTCTCTGTTTTGGTGTCGCTATATTTGGTTTCAGCGCTTTTAGATTTAAAAAGTATATCGGCTAAAACTGCTGAGTGAAGGTTTATAAGCGGAGTCTCAATTTATTGATGATTTTGCAACTTTAAAGATTGAAAGAGTTTGTTGCTTTGGAAAACTTGACTTTGATTTTTGAATTGATTATATTGAATTAGAATTTAAAATTAAGGACAGTTGCCATTGCGACTTCGTTAAAGGTTTTTATTCTTTGACCAATATGCTTTAACTTTAAAGCAAAAAACGAATGAACACGATATGCGAAACAAGGTAGCCTTTAACGTAAGTTCGCTTGGCAACTGTCCTTTATTGTTTTTTCTTTGCTTAATTTTATCTGTCCAAATTTCCCTATCGCAAAGCATTTCTGATTTCAAAATTGTATCGCAAAGTAGCGAAGAAATTGTAATAGAATACAATCCTTATCTTTTTAGAGTAGATACAACAGTATACGATAATCAAAATCTTGTTTCGTTTTTGTTTCTGAACACAACTTTTGAAAATCCCAAGCCGGGGGAACCGCAACTCTCTGTAAGACTTTTCCCAGTTGCTTTAAAATCAGAAGAAGGAAACTTGATTGATATAATTGAGACTTCTTATGTAGAATATGAAAATGTAAAGTTAAAACCTTTTCCCAATTTAATTCAGGAGAAATTTGCTGGAATTGAGGATTCAATTTCGTATGTAAAAGTGTTCGTTTTTGGCGACACTTACAATAAGAGCAGTTATATTCCGGAAAAAATCGTTGAACTTGGGGAGATTGGTAGGGCGAGAAACTACATCGTCTCAAATATCAAAGTTTATCCATTTCAGTATAATCCAGCACTTGGAAAGGTAAGGGTTTACACTAAGATAAAATTTGTGCTAAGATATGGTCGGGGGATAGATTCATTTGCAAATCCTGATAAATTTGATTTAAAAATTGCACAAAGTTTTGTTAATCATGAGATAGCAAAATTTTGGAAAATACAAAGTTTAACTCTTTCAAAACCGAGCGCTAGTCAACTTGCAACTGGTGATTGGTATAAAATTCCCATAACAGAGGAAGGGATCTATAAAATAACGTACTCTGATCTTAGAAATGCGGGTATAAATCCCGACAACATTGATCCAAGGACGATAAAAATTTTCAATAATGGTGGTTTTCAACTACCTGAAAATGTTCAAACTCCAAGACCGACTGGCTTAATTGAAAATGCAATTTTCGTTTATGGTCAAGACGATGGTAAGTTTGATCAAGGGGATTATATAATTTTCTACGGCAGGGGCACAAGTGGTTGGAATTATGATCCAGTAAGTAGGGAATTTTCTCATTACACTCACGATTACTCTGATCTCAATTTTTATTTCTTGACATTCGGTGGAACGAGAGGCAAGCGGATCGAGATCGTTCAAAGTTTGAATGTCGCTTCTCCGTTTAGACCTGAACACACAACAGGACTTTATTTTAGGGATGATTTCAAAATCAATTTAACTGAGTCAGGTCGTGATTGGTTTATGTCTTCTATTGAAGCAAAGTCGGGATTCAATATGGTAAGTTATACTGTGCGACTGGATGAACTTGTTCCGGGCAAACCAATTCAGTATAAAGTGCAAGTTGCTTCAAGATCGGCTTCTACGAATTGGTTTGTGGTGAAAGAGGGAGATGCTGACCTTGGGATTATTGAACTTGGGACCGTTGTTTTATCCGGAATATCTTCGTTGCTTGATTTTTACGCTGTTAAATCAGGTCCGAGGAAATTTGTTTACAACGGAGAGCTTAGAGATTCACGGAGCAACTTGAAATTTTATTTCAATTGGACTGGTGAAGCAGTTGCCGGATATGTTGATTGGTTTGAAATAATTTATCCGAGAAGATTTAAAGCAGTAAATGATTATATCGCTTTTTATTCTTACGATACAACTGCCGTTGTAGAATATAAAATTTCTGGGTTTTCATCAAACGATATAAGGTTTTTTGATGTCACGGATTTTTCAAATGTTAAGATGATTTCGGGGAATATCAACGCGGGTGAGTTTGTTTTTCAGGTTTCGCAGCGAAGAGGGGAAATCAAGCAATTTATTGGAGTCGGAGCTAATGGATATAAAAAAATATCAAAGATTGAGAAAGTTAAAAATACAAATTTACGCGGAGAAACCGAAGGCGCTGATTGGATCGTCATCTCTCACTCTGATTTCATTGAACAAGCAAGAAGACTAGCTATTTTTAGAGAAAGAAAGGACTCTTTGAAAACGCTTGTTATAGATGTTGAGAATATCTACAATGAGTTTTCGGGCGGTATTTTAGATCCAGTTGCTATAAGGGATTTTTTAAAATATGCTTTTGATAGATGGAACAGAAAACCTTTTTATGTTTTGTTGTTTGGTGATGGGGATTATGATTACAGAAATGTTGAAGTTTCTGATAAAAATTGGGTTCCGGCATATGAAAGCAAGGAGGGGTTGCAACAGATTTTAACTTATACTTCTGATGATTTCTTCGTTCTTTTAACTCCGGATGTTTATATAGATATGGTTATAGGTCGTTTGCCTGTTCAAACATTAGATGAGGCTGAAACAGTTGTGAATAAAATAATTCAGTATGAAACCAGCAACGATTTCGGATTGTGGAGAAATACCGCTTTATTTATTGCGGATGACGGTTTAACTGCTGGAGGAATGACGGATGGAATAATTCATACTATTCAATCTGAAGTGCTTGCTAATTATTATACTCCTGACTTCATCAACAAGCGAAAGCTTTACTTAGTTGCTTATCCAACAGTGTATACTTCTGTTGGAAGACGAAAGCCGGAGGCTTCACAAGCACTTGTTGATTTTGTAAATCGTGGAGTTGCTATTGTAAATTGGATAGGGCATGGGAATCCATATGTTTGGGCTCACGAGAGAGTTTTTGAAATCGGTTATACAATTCAAAATTTGAAAAATGCGGGTAGGTTGCCATTTGTCATTGCAGCTACTTGTGACTTTGGGCGGTTTGATAATCCGAAATCGCAAAGTTCAAGTGAGATTTTAATGGTTCTTAAAAATGGCGGTGCTATCGGTGTCCTATCATCAGCAAGGTTGGTTTATTCAAATGAAAATGCGGCTTTTAATTATAAGTTTTTTGAAGAGTTGTTTAAATCGACCGATGAATTTAGAACATCGCGTATTGGCGAAGCAATGTTTAGAGTTAAACAATATTACGCTCAGTTAAACGATAGAAAATTTATCTTGTTTGCAGATCCAGCGATCCGCCTTGTCATACCAAGATATTCTGCGTCAATTGATACTATAAATGGACTTAAAACAGATCGCCCTGTTCAACTTAAAGCACTCGGAAAAGCAAACTTTTCGGGAAAGGTAAGCAAAAACACTGGTTCAAGTTTAAATTTATCTGGCAAGGTTGAGTTTATCCTGTTTGATGCTCAGCGGAATTTAAGTTATGTAGATGAAATTGGCACGACATTTAATTTTGTTGATCAAGGGAACTTACTTTTTAAAGGTGAATATTCTTTAAGAAATGGAAAATTTAATGGCTCATTTGTTCTTCCAAAAGACATATCTTTTTCAAATGAAAGGGCAAAGGGAATCGTTTACTTTTATGGAAATCAAGTAGACGGGGTTGGCTTCACAACAAACATAATAGTCAACGGTATTGATTCAAGTTTCACCGCTGATTTCAAAGGACCTGAAATTGATATATACCTTAACAACACTGGATTTAAATCTGGTGATATCGTTTCAAATGAACCTACATTGATAGTTGAGATTTTTGATGAAAGTGGTGTAAATGTTTCAACATCTGCAATCGGACATAGGATTGAAGCATTCATTGACGATGATCAAATAGGAATTGACCTTTCTGAATTATACAAGACGAAACTTGACGATTATAGAAGAGGCGAGATCATTTATAAACTTCCAAAATTATCACCTGGAAAACATACACTAAAAGTCAGAGCATGGGATGTTTTCAACAATTCATCCGTGAATCAAGTAGAGTTTAGGGTCGCTGAATCTGATGAGTTTGCAATTTACAATGTTTTCAACTATCCTAATCCTTTAAAGGATAAAACTTATTTCACATTTCAGAAAGTTGCAACTTCTGAAGATATGCCTGTTGATGTTGAGATAAAGATTTACACTTTGGCCGGAAGATTAATAAATAAAATTGAAAGACACGGTTTAACTGGAAATTTCATTGCAATTGAATGGGATGGAAGGGATATGGACGGCGATGAGATTGCAAATGGAGTTTATGTTTATAGATTGATAGTTAAAACTTTTGACGGCAGAAAAGCAGAATCGCTTGGCAAAATTGTTGTGATGAGATAAATTTGTTTTTAGTAAAAATTTTTTATATTTAAACAAAAAAAAGAAAAGACGCTACAGCGATTAGATAGTTACTGCTTTGATACCGTTTGTAAAAACTAAAACTCAGGAGGTAAAAATTATGTTGTTTAAAAAAGGAGCCATTGTTGGATTGAGCATCCTATTAGTCTTCGCATCATTTTATAATTTGGTTTATGCTCAAGGTGGAGATGCAGCAGTTCCGTTTCTCTTGATTGCGCCCGATTCACGCGCTGGTGCTATGGGTGAGACAGGCGTTGCGCTTGCGGATAATGCGAATGCAATTTTTTGGAATCCAGCTGGTTTAGCATTTCAAAAAGGAACTGAAATAACTTTTACGCATGCAAGATGGCTTCCTCAATTTAGTTCAGATCTTTCTTATGAATATCTAAGTGCAAAGCACTATCTTAAGTCCATTGACGCTACGATTGGAGCAAATATAACTTTCTTCAATCTCGGATCTTTTGAAAGAAGAGATGAAAATAATACATATCTTGGGACCTTTAAGGCTTTTGAATATGCCGTTACTCTTGCATATGCAATGAAATTAACACGATCCTTGGGGTTTGGCTTGAATCTAAGATATATACATAGCCAGCTTGCGCCGTTTGGAACCGCAGAAGAACAAGGCAGAGGGGTTGCTAACGGTATCAGCTTTGATATTGGGCTTCTTTTCAGGGAATATATCTTTGGTAGAAGAGTAAGCGCTGGGTTTAATCTTTCAAACCTTGGACCTATGATACATTACATTGATAGAGAACAAGCGGATCCATTGCCAACGCATTTAAGGGTTGGTTTTGCTTTTAATGTAATTCAAACTAAATATAATAACTTAACCGCAACAGTTGACTTCGGAAGAGTTTTCAGTTAGAAGATATCCTGGGGAGAATAGAAAGCCAGATCCTTTGCCAAAATCATTGATCACTGCGTCGGGAGGACATCCAAGCTTGAGAAAAGTAACGATAGGAACTGGAGTTGAATACTGGTATGGAAGCCCAAGGCTTATGGCTCCTGAGGGCTGGATATTTCTATGAATCTCCGCACGCTGGTGGAAGAAAATTTGCAACTTTTGGAGCTGGAGTAAGATATAGCATTGTGGGGGTTGATTTTGACTATATTTCAACCTTTGAGGAAAATCATCCACTTGCCAACACTCTTGGTTTACAAGATTTCATTAAACTTTGGAGGTCAAGAATAGTCCCCAAAAGGGCGAGGTAGCTCGCCCTTTTTTTAAAATAATTTTCTTCTGCAAAATGAGGATAACCTTAACATTTTTAATTATTTTGACCTTGGGGTTTACTTTTCTATTTTCACAACCTCAGCGAGACTATAAAGTTCTTGCGGTAATGGTAGAGTTTCAAGAGGACAATGATCCCTTGACAACTGGAAATGGAAAGTTTAATTTGAGTTTTCCAACAAAAAAAATTATAGATCCACCGCCCCACGATAAGAAGTATTTCATGGCTCATCTTCAATTTTTAAAGAACTATTTTTCAAAGTTTTCTATAAACATTGAGTATGAAATCATTGATTCAATTTTCACCTTGCCGAAGCAAATGCGACATTATTCACCGCCACAAGATTCAGGGCTTGAACGAATTTTAATGCTTGTTTATGATACATGGAAAATTGTTAAAAATTCACGAATCAGGACTATATATCCACTTTCTTCATACGATTGCTATATCATTTTTCATGCTGGTGTTGGAAGAGACATAAATCTATCGGCAGAATATGGTTATAATCCGACTCCGTTTGATATACCTTCATTGTTTGTAAATCAAGATTCAATAATTGAGTTTTTAAGAAAGAAAGGGATCACGGAAAATTTTGAAATAAAAAACTCGATCATTCTTCCCGAAACAGAATCAAGATATATTCAAAGCATAACTGGCGAGAGATTACTTCAAATTGGGCTTAATGGTTTGCTTGTTTCGAACTTTGCCAGCTTTCTTGGACTGCCGGATCTGTTTGATACAAAAACTGGAAGATCAAGAATTGGGAGATTTGGTTTAATGGATGGAGCCGGAATTTTTTCATATCGTGGGCTCTTGCCACCAGAACCTTCCGCTTGGGAAAAGCTAAAACTTGGAATATGTCAACCTGTTGAAGTAAGGAACTTTAAGGATACTACTATTTCAATTTCATCTTTTCAGGTTAACAAGAACAATGCAATTTACAAAATACCGATTAACGCTAAAGAGTATTTTCTAATTGAAAACAGGAATCGTGATGCTTTTAATGATGGTGTTAAATTGAAATTTTATTGGCGTGATTCAACAGGGGAAAGAATAATTGAAAGAGTCTTTACGAGGGATCAAACTGGGTTTAATTATTTTGATGTCGATTCGGTCTACGGTGTTTTGATTGATGTTGATGAACCAGATTGGGCTTTGCCTGGTTCGGGAATATTAATCTGGTATATTGATGAAAATGTAATTGATGAAAATTTAAAAACCAATTCAATCAATAATGATGTGAAACGACTTGGTGTGAAACTTGTTGAAGCGGATGGTCCGCAGGTGATCTTTGGCGATGAAATTGGATGGGAATTTGATATGTGGTTTCTTGGAAATCCTGCACCTACTTATAAAAATGAATTTTCCATAAACGCATATCCCTGGAATCCAACCAACAAATTATCAAACTTCAATTTTAAAATTTACGATTTCAGCTTGCCTTCACCTTCTATGACATTCAAACTTGGAATATCTGATTCCTTGATTCTTTCGGTTTCAGCTTTTCCAAAGCGAACGCCTGGATTATCGAAAATATCCTTTATTACAACTGCAAATATAGACAATGATCCTCAAAGCGAGATTATTTTAAACTCATCTGTTGGAATTTTTGCCTTCAATCTTAACGGATCATCTTTAACTTTAAATGAAAGTGGATATTACTCAAACATTAAAAGTGATTTCGCTTGTGCTGTGTTTGATGTTGATGACGATGGAATCGGGGATGTTATAGGAGTTGACGGTAGAAAAGTTTTTGTTCTCAAGAAAGATGATTCTAATTTTGATAGCTTTGCTGATGTTGTATGGAGCTTCAGCAATGAAGTTTCAATTTCAACGCCACCAGCAGTTTACCAAAGCAAAATAGCTTTTGGTGATAGTGCTGGAAATTTCATCATTTTGAACAAAAGCGGGACACTAAACAAGAAAATAAAAATATCTGATGATCCGATCGTTTCTTTAATTGTGAGCGACTCAATGTGGGTTGCTGTTTCTAAGAAAAAAATAAGAACTGAAACAAGCGAATGGAACTTCAATGTCAATTTCGTTTCTTCTGCAGGGATTGATTTAAAAAGAAATGGTTTAATTGAAATAGTCGTTGGACTTTCTGAAACCGGAGATGTGGTTATACTTAATACATTAACTGGTGAAGTCAAACAATTAAAAATTCATCCTTCGCCTAAAACTTATAGTAGCCCTGCGCTCGCAGATTTGAACCTTGATGGTCTCCCTGATATTGTCATAACTTCCGGAAATAAAATTTGGGCTTTTGATCACTTTGGTTCAGTGCTTGTAAATTTCCCAATAGAAGTTAAAAATGTAAACAGTTTATCATCTCCTGTTATTGTTAATTTTAGTGGCGATACTTTACCTGAGATAATTGTTGGAACTGATGTAGGGTTGATTTATGCGTTTGATGTTTACGGTAAAACTGTTTCTATGTTTCCAATTTCAGTAAGCAATGCTTGTTTTTCATCCCCGGCAGTTTATTATGAAAGCAATATGATCTATTTATTTGTCCCGAGTATGGATGGATATCTTTATTCTTGGCTTGTGAAGGCAAATACATATCCAGTCAATATCCAATGGGCAAGCTATTTACGTGATGAAAGACATTCAAACTATTCCTCAAGGTTATTTGAAATCGTTTCGGTGCCATCTGGAAAAATTCTTGATGATAAAGTAGTTTACAATTGGCCAAATCCGGTTTATGACGATTTCACTTACATTCGCGTTAAAACATTTAAAGACGCAAGGGTAAATGTCAAAATTTTTGATCTTGCTGGTTTTAAAGTTGATGAAATCAATACAATTACAAATGCAAATTTTGAATCCGATATAAAATGGAGCGTGAAAAATCTTCAACCGGGTATTTACTATGCAAGAGTTGAAGCAGTTGCCGACGGAAGAAGCGAGGTAAAAATAATAAAAATTGCAGTGTTGAGATGAAATTTTATGTCAAAATAAATTTGCTGTTTTTGATTTGTTTTGTGACTATCTTTTCTTTTGCGCAGGATGAAGAATATATACACCCGGAGCTTGAATGGTATACTATTGAAACTGAACATTTTCTAATCCATTTTCACAAAGGAGCGGAAAGAACTGCTAAAGTCGTTGCAAAAATTGCCGAAGAAATATATGAGCCGATAACTTCACTCTATGAGCATAAACCAAATCAAAAGGTAAATATAATCATAAAAGACTATGACGATTTTTCAAACGGTATAACTTATTTTTATGACAACAGGATTGAGATATGGGCAAGTGCTCTTGACTTTGAACTTCGGGGAGTGCATAACTGGTTAAGGGATGTTGTCACACATGAATTCACTCACAACATTCAAATACAAGTTGCAATGAAGTTTGGAAGAAGAATTCCGGCGGTTTATTTTCAATGGCTTGGTTATGAAAAGGAAAACAGACCTGATGTGCTTTATGGTTTCCCAAATGTAATTGTATCTTATCCAATTGCTGGGGTGAATGTCCCCGCATGGTTTGCCGAAGGCACTGCTCAATTTAATCATCCCAACTTAAATTATGACTACTGGGATACCCACAGAGATATGATCTTGAGAATGCAAGTAATTGATAATAAACTTTTATCCTGGGATGAGTTAAATTATTTCGGTAAAACAAGTTTGGGAAATGAGTCGGTTTATAATTCTGGCTTTTCTTTGGTGGAATTCATAGCTAAAAATTATGGTGTTGATAAACTTAAAGAGATATCATCGAATTTAAAAGCGCCGTTTCGTTTGACTATTGATCAAGCTATAAAAAAATCGCTTGGGATAGATGGTGTTGAACTTTACAATCTTTGGAAAAAGCATATTAAAGAAAGATATAAAAATCAGGTTGAAGCAATAGGCGAGAAAGTTGAAGGAAAGATTATAGTAAGTGATGGTTTTGCTAATTTTTACCCTAAATTTTCCGCCGATGGTAAAATCGTAGCGTATGTTTCAAACAAAGAAAGCGACTATTTTTCTCCTTCAGCGATTTATATTTATAATCTTGAAACTGGGGAAGAGAAAAAACTTATTAGCGGTGTTTCATCATCTATTGCTTGGTCTTCAGATGGTAAAAAGATCTTCTATTCAAAGAAGACCAGAAAGAATAAAAACTGGCGAAGTTTGTATGATATTTTTGTTTATGACCTCGAACTAAAAAAGGAAAAGAGGTTAACATATGGCTTGAGGGCAAATAATCCAGCTGTTTCTCCAGATGAAAAGATGATTGCTTTTGTTGTTTATTCAGATGGAACTGCAAACATAGGGATCGCAAAAATTGATGAGCCGACGAAGGTGAAAATATTAACAAATTTTAAAGATGGAGAACAAATATATAACCTCTGCTTTTCTCCAGACGGTGCGAAAATTTTATTTGATTACTCGCTCAAAAACAACCGGGATATAGGTATCATTGATATTCAAACGCTTGAGTTCAAGCCAATTATCGCAACGAGAAGTGATGAAAGAAACCCGAGTTTTTCTGAAGATGGGATGAAAATTTACTTTTCTTCCGATAGAACCGGAATTTTCAATATCTATGAGTTTGATATTTTGACCGGAGAAACTTATCAAGTTACGAATGTCGTCGGCGGAGCTTTCATGCCGAACGTAAGAAATGGTAAATTGGTCTATTCAATTTACACTTCGGATGGGTTTAAAATTGCATATTTTCAAAAGATAGAAAGAATTAAACCTCTGAAGGATATAAATTTGCTCGCCTACGAAAATAATCTTGGTGGAATTTCACAGATTTCAAATTCAAATGAATATGATGATACGGTTCTACCGGAGTTTGAGATCAAAGAATATAGAAATGTTTACACTTCACTTTCGTTTTACCCAGTTTTTCGGTTTGATAACTACAACAGGCATGAGCGTGGAATAGATCACTTGAAATTTGGGTTTTATACTTATTCAACTGATGTAGTTGGTAAATATAGTTTCTACGCAGGTGCTCTCGTGAATAGAAAACTTGAGCGTGATTTGTTTTTGCAATTTGATTTTAACGATAAGTTTCCGATTCTTTATCAGCTTGGGCTTAAGCCGAGGTTTTCTATTGAGGCTTATAATGTGACAAGAAGAACGAAATTTATTCTTGAACTTGGGCTAAATACAATCCCTGTTGATGTAATTTATCACTTAACGGAAGTTGACCTTTATTTTAGTTGGAAATTCTTTTTGCCATCTTTGAATTTGCGAAGCGGATTCACATTTTCAAGATATTCTGCTGAAATAAAAAGTTTCATCATACCCGAGACGAAGGTACATGTTTCATCATCCGATGATGTGTATTTTATAGGTCGTGTTTTCTATTTTGATCTTCTTTTTAAAAGCATGAAACCGCGGGTCAACGCAGATATAAATCCAGTTGGAAGAAAGATCAATTTGCGTTTAAATTACGAACTTAACAAACTAAATCCCGATGGAACTTACGAGCTCAAAGATGGAATCCTCGTGCCAGTGTATAAGAGATTTAACTTTTTAAGATTTGAGCTTACCTGGAATGAATACATAAGCATGCCGATCAAAAACCACACATTAGGTTTGGGGATAAGATATGGAAGTATCTTAGGGAAACCCATCAATGAGTTTTTCAATTTCTATGGTGGCGGATTAATTGGGATGCGCGGATATTCATTTTATTCGCTTGGTGGGAATGAAATTTTCACGGCGAAATTAGTTTATAGATTTCCGATCGTTGACAGTTTTTCGGCTCAATTTTTACATCTCGGTTTTCAAAGAATTTATGCTGGTGTGTTTTTTGATTTTGGAAATGCTTGGGATGAAGGAACGCGCTTGAAGGATTTCAAAAAAGATGCAGGAATTGAATTAAGAATTGACGGAAACTCTTTTTATCTTTTCCCGATGAAAATTTTTGCAAGCGTCGCTTATGGTTTTGATAAGTTCGACAAGACCATAAACAAGGTAAAATACAGTTTTGGTCGCGAGGTGAGATTCTATTTTGGTGTTGTTTTTGAATTTGACTCAATTGAATAAAATCAAATTTCACTTAAAGCATGGCTAAAAAGTTAATTTTTTTGCTTTTTGTTCTTGTTTGTGTTGTATATTCTCAAGAAATGGAACTCAAAACTGGTCAAGTTGGACTTGACTTTTCTATTTTTTCATACAAAACCGAAGATAAATTGGAGCAAAAGAGATATTCTCCGCTAAAAGCAGGATTGATGTCTGCTTTGATCCCTGGGAGCGGAGAGTTTTACACAAAAAGTTATATTAAATCAGCTTTATTTTTCACTGCGGAGGTAGTTTTGTGGGTTGTTTATTTCAACTACACAAGAAAAGGAGATGAGCAAACAAGATGGTTTAAGCGATATGCTGATGAAAATTGGAGCGTGGTTGATTATGCATCGTGGATAAATGAATGGATGAGGAGATATGGTGGACATGACGCGCCGAGACTGTCTATAGATCCGAACGAAAATTTAAAACCTTGGCAAAGAGTTAATTGGTCAAGGTTAAACGGAGGACGGAAAGATATATAAGCATACGAGCAGGTGGATTTTCGCATACGCTTCCATCTTATGGGGAACAGCAATACTATGAATTGATTGGGAAATATCATCAGTATTCTCCAGGTTGGAATGATTTTGATCGGAATTTCGTTCCGAGAGATGTTTCTGAATTAAAACCAACTCAAAAGTTTAAATTTTACTCACGGGAAAGAGGGAAAGCAAATGATTTTTATACGATTGCGAGTATATCTGCTTTTGTTATAGTTGCGAATCATATTTTAAGCGCAGTTGATGCGTCAATAACAGCAATGTTGAAAAATCGTGAGTTGAGTTCTGATTTAAGTTTTGATTATAATTTAGATGTCGGATTAATTGCAAAATTAAAATTAAGCTTTGAGCTTTAAAATGTCCGTTGTCCTTTTATTTTTTGATGGGATAGGCATAGGGGAGAAGGATCCGGAGAAAAATCCGTTTGCGAGGTTCGAATCAAAATTCTTTCGTGCATTTATTGATGGAGATAATTACACGGCAGAATATGATGGTATAATTGTTCCGACTGATGCGACTATGAACATCACAGGTTATCCACAGAGCGCAACGGGACAGACGACGATTTTCACCGGCGTAAACGCATCCGAGATAATGCAAGGGCATATTAATGGTTTTCCAACACCTACTTTGAGGAAAATTCTTCTATCTGAAAGTATATTCTTGAAACTAAAGAAACTTGGCAAAAGAGCAACATTTGCGAATGCTTACTCAAGACATTATTTT
>JBCNVC010000070.1:0-4255 GCA_039630395.1 Candidatus Kryptonium sp.
GGGCTCAAAGCTTGTGGATTTATATCAAGTATATGTTTTAATTCACCTTTGCTAAATTTAAACCTGACGCCCTTTAACCTAAACATTCCCTCTTCATCTGCAGGTTCAATCGGATATCTACCACCCCTATAAAACAAGAAAAGATTTATCGGGCGAGGTTTTATCTGAGCGTGATACTTTTCTTCAAGTTCTGCGCTTACATCAATAATCAAATTTGAAAGTTTAGGATGTTCATCAATTTCTCTTTCGAAAATTGGCGTAAGAAGTTTTTTAATCTCAACATCGTTTGGATTCATAAAAATCAATCCCCGATTTTTAAAAATCCCAGCAACAAACCTCACAAATGACTCAGCAAAATTAGAACCATTTTTATATGTAGAACGAACAAGTTTCATTATCTCACTTTTAAATTCAGTATCCTGAAGTTCATCCTCAAGCTTTTTCAACACAATGTCGAGTTTCTCGTTAAATATAATTTCCCCAACGGGACCGTAATTTTCTTTTTTTGTGTCTTCCGGCTCAAACTCAATTTTAACAAGTTGGTTATTTGTGTTAAAAATTTTTGCATGGTTTGCCTCAAAAAAATCATGATCCTCGCTTTCAAGATAAAAAATTGGGACAAAATTAAAATCAGGAAATTTCTCAGATAAAAAATCGGCAAGTTTTATCGTCGTTATGACTTTATAGATTGTGTAAAGCGGACCGGATAAAAAACCAACCTGTTGCCCTGTGACTACTGCGAGCGTGTTATCTTTGGAGAAAAGTTCAAGTTTATCTTGCGCTTGATAATTTCCGTAAGATAGATTTTGCCTTTTTAAAATTTCAAAAACAGATTTGCGATTTCGATAATTCTTTAAAACCGCCTCAAATAGTAGATTCAAACTGTCAAGGTCGGTGAAATCATGACTATAAAACTTTTGAACTTTCTTGAAGTTGTAAACATAATCAATGAAAAGATTGGTCACGCCGCCGTAATTCGGGAAAAGATGGCGGAAATTTATTGATCGCATTATATTTTATTTTTTATTTCAAATCTCTTCAACTATTACTTCTGGTTTTACAAGCTCCTTCGGAATTAAAGTTGGCCAATATGCTATAACCTCGCTCGGATGTGGACGACCTCCACCGAATCCAGTCACACCCGGCGGACCAGTTAAAATTAAAGCAGGAACTTCACGACCAAATCTATCAACCGCTTCAAAACTTTTACCACGCACCGCAATTCTCAAAACAACTTCGTTCGGTTCATCAATTTTATGAGCAAGAGGACCATGACATGAATTATATCCTAAAAATTCAGTATATATTTCATCAAATTCAAGCCCAAGTTCTTTTAACCTTGCTCTTATTATCTCATCCGCTTTCTTTGCCTTTTCAAGTGCGTCCGGCCAAGAATATGTTAAGGTTCCAACAGCCATATATCCATCAAAATAAGACATTGAAACTTTATAAAACTGCGTTGGTGGTTTACCCTTAACATTATAAACTCTAACCCTATCTTTTCCAACTTGCTCAAGTTTTATTGTCGTAAAATCTGCAATTACCTCGGGAGTTATGTAATTTGTCGGATCCCCTATTTCATACACAAGTTGCTCTGTTACTGTCTGGATAGTCACAAGTCCTCCTGTGCCCTCATGCTTTGTTATGATAATTTCACCGTTGGGATAAGCTTCAGCTATAGGAAAACCAATATTAGCCATATCTGGGACAGAACGCCAATCGTAAGAGAAATTTCCCCCGGTTGCTTGAGCACCACATTCAAGAATGTGTCCAGCAACAATTCCAGCAGCAAGTTTATCATAGTCGGTTTCACTCCATCCAAACTCATAAATCATCGGTGCAAGTGTAATCCCCGTATCCGTAACTCTACCAGTTATGACGATCTGTGCTCCTTGTTTTAATGCTTCAGCGACTGGGAAAGCACCGAAATAAACATTTGCACTTGTTATCCTGTCGCGGATCTTCTCAATCGGTTCACCTGTGTCTATGTTTTTAAAATCAACACCCATTTTTATGAATTCGTCAATTTTATCAAGTATATCATCTCCAATGACGACACCTATTTTTAAGCCCTTTATCCCAAGCTTCTGTGCAACTTTGAAAATCGCATCTCTACACGCAATTGGATTAACACCACCACCATTTGTTACAATTTTGATGTTTTTCTCAATTATTATCGGTAAAATTCTTTCTATTAAACTTACAAGATCGCGGGCATAGCCAAGGTTCGGATCTTTTTTCTTTTGTTTTTGTAAAATAGACATCGTAACCTCTGCAAGATAATCCATCACAAGATAATCAATCGGACCTTTTGTGACCTGATGAACTGGCGCTTCAAGCCAATCACCCCAAAAACCTTGACCTGAAGCAATTCTTATTTTTTCCTTCATCACAAGTTAAATGTTAATTTTTTAGAATGTTAACCCGATGAATTCAAAAATTTGCTTGCGATAAATTATAATGATGCAAACGATAAACCAAAGGAAAATATTTGCAAGTATTCCCCAATCACTAAGAATTACATCCGTGGGATTTTCACCGCTTTTCTTCTGGTAGATCAGATACATATATCTGAAAATTCCATATAGTACGAAAATCGTCGTATATATCAACGCTTCCGTTCCGAAAAGCAAAACCGTTCTTTCAGAAATTGTATAAAGTGCATAAGAAATAACAGCACCGCCTGCGGTTATTACAAGCATTTGATCGGCAAACTTGATATTGTATTCATCAAGAACTTTTCTTTGCTCGCTTAACCCAGAATTTGGATTTTGAATTGAGAAGTAAATTTCCATCCTCCTCTTTGAAATCGCAAGAAAAAGAGAAAGGAAAAGTGTAGTTATGAAAAGCCACTTTGAAACTACAACTTCAATTGCGTAAGCCCCTACAAGAACCCTCAACATGAATCCAATTGCTATAACAAAAACATCAACAAGGACGACTTGCTTAAGCTTCAAAGAATAAAGAAGCATCATCACAAAATACAAAATAATTAGGAATCCGGCTTTAAAAGGAAGTTCAAAAAGAAAAGCGAAACCGATAGAGAAAAGAAAAATTGAGAATAAGAATCCTTGCCAAACTTCCACACGACCCGATGCAATAGGTCTATTCTTTTTAATTGGATGAAGCTTGTCAGACTCGCGATCGGCAATGTCATTTATAACATAAACAGAGGACGCAATGAAAGAGAAGGCAAAAAAAGAAAAGATTGAAGTTTTAACTTTATCGAAATTCAACAAATGATGAGAAAAAATAAGCGGAGCAAAAACGAAAAAATTTTTTATCCACTGTTTCGGTCTCGCAAGTTTAATGTAATCAAAAAACAAGTCCATCTCTATTCTTTTGATTTAAAATTTTCAAAATTCATAACCTTTGACAATATCCTTTCGCATAGTCACAAACCTATTTGCAAGTTCACCACATCTTAAATTACACCGTTTATAAGTTCTCGTTTCTCTATTTCCCAATGAAATTCCACCCGTGCCCAGTTCAATCTCCCCATGCCATTTTATCTCGCCTTCCTTTATGTCCTGCTCAAATTTTTTCCTTCTCTTCATCATTTCTATCTGAGAAAGCGACAAGAGATTAATTAATGCTTTGTTAAATTCCACATTAACATTTATCGTAAATTTCTCACGGGCTTCTTCCAGCCTGTCAACTTTTTCTTCAATTGCTGTCACAGGTAAAATTCGGATTTTTCATTTTAGATTTTCTTAAAACACGAGTGGCTCCTGATAAACTCCCCAAACCTCTTTCAAAGTTGAGGTCATTTCTCCAAGCGTGCAATAAGCCCTTACACAATCAAGGATTTTAGGCATAAGAGGTTGATTCTTTTCTGCTGCTTTTTTAAGCTCTGTAAGTGCTTTCTCAACCTCCTTTTGATTTCTGGTAGCTTTGATCTCAGCTAAACGTTTTCTCTGTATTTCTGCAACCTCTGGCGGAATTTTCAAAAGTGGGATCTCAACTGGTTCATCATCTATAAATTCATTCACTCCAACGACTATTCTCTCTTTTTTATCAAGTTCTTGTTGATATCTATAAGCTGCTTGTGCAATTTCACGCTGGAAGAAGCCATCCTCAATTGCTTTTATCACGCCCTCAAGCATAGAACCACTTGAAGAATATGATTCAATTTTTCTGAAATACTTTTCAGCTTCCTCTTCAATTTTATCTGTCAATGATTCAATGTAATAACTTCCGCCTAATGGATCGATCACATTTGTGACTCCGATCTCGTAAGCGATTATTTGTTGGG